>JBDTDW010000236.1:0-6482 GCA_039922855.1 Candidatus Nanopelagicales bacterium
AGCTCACCGTCGCCGCCGCCGTGCTGACGGGGGCGCGGGCGACACTGGCGCGGCTGGAGACCTCGCTGGCGGCCGCGGCCGCCGCGCGGGTCGCTGCGGAGCAGGCCCGTACCCTGCGAGAGGCCGAGCTCGTGACCCTGCGGGCTCGTACCCGCGAGCTCGGGACGGCGCTGGAGTCCCTCACGGACAGCGTCCACCGCGACGAGATGGCCCGCGCCGAGCAGCGGCTGCGGATCGAGGCACTGGAGACCCGGTCGATGGAGGAGCTCGGCGTCGACGCCGAGACGCTACGCGCCGAGTACGGCCCCGATGTGCTGGTGCCGCCATCCCCGGTCGCGCCCGGTGACGAGGTGGACCCCCAGACGCCGGAGCCCGAGTCGTACCCGTTCGTACGTGCCGACCAGGAGAAGCGGCTGCGCGTGGGCGAGCGGGGGCTGGCAGTACTCGGCAAGGTGAACCCGCTGGCGCTGGAGGAGTTTTCGGCGCTGGAGGAACGGCACCTGTTCCTGACCGAGCAGCTCGACGACCTGAAGCGCTCGCGGGGCGAGCTGCTCGAGATCGTCAAGGACGTCGACGAGCGGGTGCAGCAGGTGTTCGCGGAGGCGTACGCCGACACCGAGCGGGAGTTCGAGCGGATCTTCGCCCGGCTCTTCCCTGGCGGCGAGGGCCGGCTGGTCCTGACCGAGCCCGACGACCTGCTGCTGACCGGCATCGAGGTCGAGGCCCGCCCGCCGGGCAAGCGGGTCAAGCGGTTGTCGCTGCTCTCCGGTGGGGAGAGATCCCTTACCGCAGTGGCTTTTCTGGTGGCGCTGTTCAAGGCCAGGCCCAGCCCGTTCTACATCATGGACGAGGTCGAGGCGGCGTTGGACGACATCAACCTGGGACGGCTGCTCACGATCTTGGCCGAGCTGCGCGAGGACTCCCAGCTGCTGGTGATCACCCACCAGAAGCGCACCATGGAGATCGCCGACGCGCTGTACGGCGTCGCGATGCGCGGCGATGGCGTCACGACCGTCATCGGCCAGAAGCTGCGAAAGGCTGGCCCCGACGCCGGCCCCAGCGCGGAGCCTGAGCTGCAAGCAGAGCCAGCCAACGCAGTTGCCGGCGCCCCCAGCCGCTGATCACCGGCGCGGCTGCACCCCTGGGCGTTGACAGGGTCTTGACTGCGATTGCGGTCGTTGATCGTGGCTTTGAGCGCGGTCCCCGTTAGAAAACCGCATTCCGAACCATGATCAACGGGAGGAGGGCGGGGCCGATGGCAAGATGACCGACCGTGGATGCTGTCTGGGAGTACGTCGCCATCGCCGTCGTGCTGCTCGCCCTGGTGGTGGGCGGCGCCGTCGCGCTGGTACGCGGCCGGGGCCGACCGTCGGTACCGACGCTGCCGCCGGGTGCCCGACAGGGGTCCGCTCCGGCTGACGCACCGCCCGGCGAGGTCGTGGCCGAGGAACCGGGGTCCTCCGAGCAGGCGGTCGCAACCCGGGAGATCGAGCGCCCGGAGCCGAGCTCGGGCCGGCTGGCACGGCTGCGGAGTCGGCTCGCCCGCTCGAACACCGCACTGGGGCAAGGACTTCTCGCGCTGCTGTCCCGGGAGCGGCTCGATGCCGCGACGTGGGACGAGGTCGAGGCGACGCTGCTGCAGGCGGACCTCGGGGTCGGCCCGACCCAGGAGCTGGTGGAACGGCTCAAGACCCGGGTCCGCGTCGACGGGGTGCATGACCCGGCCAACGCCAAGGCGCTGCTGCGAGAGGAGCTGCTGACCCTCGTCGCCCCCTCCTTGGACCGTAGCCTGGCCACACACTGCGAGGGCCGTCCTGCTGTCCTGCTCGTCGTCGGGGTGAACGGCACCGGCAAGACAACGACGACCGGGAAGCTGGCGCGGATGCTGGTCGCCGACGGCCGCACCGTCGTCCTCGGTGCTGCCGACACGTTCCGCGCCGCCGCGTCCGAGCAGCTGCAGACCTGGGGGGACCGGGTCGGTGCCCGGGTCGTGACCGGGCCCGAGGGGGGAGACCCCGCAGCCGTCGCGTACGACGCGGTCGAGCAGGGGATCGCAACCGGCGTGGACACCGTCGTCATCGACACGGCGGGCCGACTGCACACCAAGACCGGCCTCATGGATGAGCTCGGCAAGGTCAAGCGGGTCGTGGAGAAGCAGTCGCCCGTCGACGAGGTCCTGCTGGTGCTCGACGCGACAACCGGGCAGAACGGGTTGCGTCAGGCGCAGGTGTTCGCGGAGGTCGTGGCGGTGACCGGGCTGGTGCTGACCAAGCTCGACGGGACCGCGAAAGGCGGCATCGTCGTCGCGGTCCAGCGCGAGCTCGGCGTCCCGGTCAAGCTGGTGGGCCTGGGCGAGGGCCCGGACGATCTCGCCCCCTTCGACCCCGAAGCCTTCGTCGACGCTCTCCTCACCTGACCCAGAATTGGACGTCACTGGTCCTGTGGTCGTCTGGGACCCGGTCGGGGCTTTGAACGATCACACCACCAGTGACGTCACAAGGGCACGTAACGCACCGGACACATAGGCGCCGGAAAGTCATCGCGACGAAACGCGACGTGCCTGGCGGTGCAACATCGTCGCGCTGTAGTGGGCCCCGACGACGCAGCCTCGCGTCGGTTCGTCCGTTACGGCGAAGGGGACACGCAGATGCCCGATCTGTCCAGCGGGGACACGGCGTGGGTGCTGGCCAGCACTGCTCTCGTGCTGCTCATGACCCCAGGCCTGGCCTTCTTCTACGCAGGCATGACCCGCTCGAAGAGCACCGTGAACATGATGATGATGTCGTTCCTGACCATTGCGGTGGTCAGCGTCCTGTGGGTGCTGTACGGGTTCGCCGAGGCATTCGGCCATGGGACGAGCGGTCTGTACGGGTCCTTGGACCTGTCGGCGCTGACCAGCGGTGCCGTGAAGCTCACGGTCAACGGCACGGTGTATCCCATCCCGCTGCTGGCGTTCGCGGCGTTCCAGCTGATGTTCGCCATCATCACGCCGGCCCTGATCTCCGGTGCGATCGCGGACCGGACCAGGATCCTCACATGGGGCGTGTTCGTGGTCCTGTGGGTCACGCTGGTGTACTTCCCGGTTGCGCACTGGGTCTTCGACTTCGGTGACACCAGGGGCACCGGCGCCGGCTGGTTGGCCGGCCTGGGCGTCGAGGACTTCGCCGGCGGTACGGCGGTCCACATCAACGCCGGCGCGGCCGGGCTCGCCCTCGCGCTCGTGCTGGGCAAGCGCGTGGGGTGGCGTACCGAGCCGATGCATCCGCACAACCGGCCGCTCGTGCTGCTCGGCACCGGCCTGCTCTGGTTCGGATGGTTCGGCTTCAACGCCGGGTCGGCGCTCGGTGCCAACTTCAGCGCGGCCGTCGCGCTGATCAACACCCAGGCGGCAGCGGCCGCGGCGGTGCTGGGATGGCTGCTGGTGGAGAAAGTACGCGACAAGCACGTCACGTCCCTGGGGGCGGCGTCTGGCGCGGTAGCCGGGCTCGTCGCGATCACACCGGCGTGCGCGTTCATCGCGCCATGGGCCGCCGTGGTGCTGGGGCTGTTGGCCGGCGTCGTCTGCGCGTTCGCGGTCGGCCTGAAGTGGCGGCTGGGCTTCGACGACTCCCTGGACACGGTGGGCGTCCACCTGGTCGGCGGCATCGTCGGGTGTCTGTTCGTCGGCGTCTTCGGCACGAGCACGATCCTCGGTGCGGACGGGCTGCTCTACGGCGGCGGCGCGGCACTGCTGGGCAAACAGGGGCTCGCGGTGGTCGCGGTGCTGACGTACTCCTTCGCCGCGACCTGGGTGCTCGGCACCGTCCTGGAGCGGACGTTGGGCTTCCGGGTGAGTCGGGAGGACGAGCTCGCGGGCATCGACGTGGCCGAGCACAACGAGTCTGCGTACGACTTCGACAGCCTCGTGGGCGACTGGCTGGAGCGCACCGGGCTCGGCTCCAGCGGTGACGCACCGCAGTCGCCCCTACCGCCGGCGTACGAGGACGACGACGAGAAGGTCACGGTGTGAAGGCGGCTGGCGCTGGACCCGCAGGGTCGAGCCGGTCCGGCGGTTAGGCTGGCGGGGCTCACTTCCCCACTACCTGCACCGTGAGGCGAACCCTTGTTCACGAGCCTGTCCGACCGCCTGGCCGCGACGTTCAAGAACCTGCGCGGCAAGGGCCGGCTGTCCGAGGCCGATGTCGATGAGACGGTGCGGGAGATCCGGACCGCGCTGCTCGAGGCCGACGTCGCGCTGGTGGTGGTGACCGCCTTCACGGGCCGGATCCGGGAACGGGCGCTGAGCTCGGAGGTGTCCGGGGCGCTGAACCCGGCCCAGCAGGTCGTCAAGATCGTGCATGAGGAGCTCGTCGGCGTCCTCGGCGGGCAGACCCGGCGCCTTCGCCTCGCCAAGACGGCGCCCAGCGTGATCCTGCTCGCCGGGCTGCAGGGCGCCGGCAAGACGACGTTGGCCGGCAAGCTGGCCCACCACCTCAAGTCGGCCGGACATGCGCCGCTGCTGGTGGCCGCGGACCTTCAGCGCCCGAACGCCGTTGACCAGCTGCGGGTGGTCGCCGAGCGTGCCGGTGTGGCAGTCCACGCGCCCGAGCCCGGCAACGGTGTCGGGGATCCCGTCGCGGTGTCGCGGTCCGGGGTGGAGTTCGCACGCAGCCGGCAGTACGACGTCGTCATCGTCGACACCGCCGGGCGACTGGCCGTCGACGCGGACCTGATGGACCAGCTGCGCCGGGTACGAGACGCTGTCCAGCCCGACGACACCCTGCTGGTCATCGACGCGATGATCGGGCAGGACGCGGTGACCACGGCGACCCTCTTCGACGAGGGCGTTGGCATCGACGGGGTGGTGCTCTCAAAGCTCGACGGCGACGCCCGCGGTGGTGCTGCTCTGTCGGTGGTCACGGTGACCGGCAAGCCGATCCTGTTCGCTTCCGTGGGGGAGAAGGTCACCGACCTCGAGACGTTCCACCCGGACCGCATGGCCTCGCGGATCCTGGATATGGGCGACGTCATGACGCTCATCGAGCAGGCCGAGCGCGCCTTCGACTCCGAGCAGGCCGCCCGGATGGCCGGCAAGGTCGCCAAGGGCGATGACTTCACCCTCGAGGACTTCCTCGAACAGATGCAGGCCCTGAAGAAGATGGGCTCGCTGACCAAGCTGCTCGGGATGCTGCCGGGAATGGGGGAGATGCGCGCTCAGCTGGACTCCCTCGATGATCGCGAGCTGGACCGGGTGGCCGCGATCATCCACTCGATGACCCCCGCTGAACGGGCCGACCACAAGATCCTCAACGGGTCCCGGCGGGCCCGCATCGCCAAGGGCTCCGGCGTGGAGGTGTCCGCGGTGAACCAGCTCGTGGACCGGTTCACGGAGGCGCAGAAGATGATGCGCCAGATGGGCAAGGGCGGTGGTGGCCTACCCGGGATGCCCGCGCTGCCCGGGATGCCTGGCGCAGGGGGTCGTCGTACCAAGGCCAAGCAGCGGGCCACCGTCAAGGCCGGCAAGGGCGCGAAGCGATCCGGCAACCCCGCCAAGCGCGCCGCGGAGGCCACCCCGGCAGACCCCGCCGACGCTGCTGACCCTGGCGCAGACGTCGCCGCCCTGGAGCAGCAGCTAGGCGAGCTTCCCCCCGAGTTCAAGAACCTCTTCGGCGGCCAGTGAAACCACCCAACTCTGCGTTTCTTCCCTAGGGGACGATCATGGCAGTGCGAGCGGGCGCTGGCGGATTGGGTGTACGGCGACGGCTCTGGCACGATGGGGAGGTTGAACCGGGGCAGCCGCGGCCCTCTACCCGCGCCGCCTCGAGTCCATGACGGTACGTACGGGCCCGCAATCCCCCACGCGGGTCCCCGGCGCACCACCCCCAGACGTACAGGAGACAACGGCCCCGTGGCTGTCAAGATCAAGCTCAAGCGGCTCGGCAAGATCCGCAACCCGCAGTACCGCATCGTCGTCGCAGACGCCCGCGCCAAGCGTGACGGACGCTCCATCGAGGAGATCGGCCTCTACCACCCCAAGGAGGAGCCGAGCCTGATCCAGGTCGACTCGACCCGGGCGCAGTACTGGCTCGGCGTCGGTGCGCAGCCGACCGAGGCCGTCGCGGTGCTGCTCAAGATCACCGGGGACTGGCAGAGGTTCAAGGGCCTGCCGGGCCAGGAGGGCACGCTGAGAGTGGCCGAGCCCAAGGTCGACAAGCGGGCTGTGTTCGCGGCCGCGTCCAAGGCCGCCGCCGAGGGGCCGGTCAAGGACGCCACCACCCCGAAGAAGCGCGTGGCCCCCGCGGACGCCGCCCACGAGGTGCCGGCCAAGGATGATGCGATCAAGGCGGCCGAGGCTGCCGGCGACGCCGGCCCGACACCGGCCGGTCAGAGCGCCGGCACCGCTGCGCAGTCGCCGGCCACCGAAGTGACCGAGACCATCGCCGAGGGAGCCGACGGGACCGACGCGCCGGCGACCCCTGACGTACCGCCGACCCCTGACGTGC
>JBDTDW010000237.1:0-3957 GCA_039922855.1 Candidatus Nanopelagicales bacterium
GTCTGGTCCCACAACAGGTAGCCCGTCTCGTCGTGGAACGGGTCCATTGCCTCCTCACCGTGGCGCCAGGCAGTCATCGCATAATTCAGGCCCTGCATGGTCTGCTGCCCGTTCTCGACGATCGGGATGGGCTTGAACGAGGCTCGCTCGAAGTACCCGGTCTCGACCGTCTCGTCGTCCTTGTTGTGATACGAGAGGTCGATGCCCACATCGCCTTCCCACTCACCCACTAGTGGAGTCAATGGTCCCAGCTTCCGGGGACCTAGTACGGCTGTCATAGCCACTCTCCTTGTTGCGTCGACTCGGCTGCGTCACCGAGACTGGACTCATCCAAGTAAACACCGTCATACCCAAGGCGATGGATGCGCCCTCCAGCAGCGCCTTCTCGACCCGCCGACATCGACGACACCCACGACGGAGCTCGTCGCCGTGGTGTGCCACCAGTTGCGCCCTTGAAGGCCATGATGACGCCGGATAGCTTCTACAAGAAATCGTTGCGCTGGAACACTACATCGTAGATCGGTACCCCGTGCGGCCCTGTTCCGATGCCGCATCTGGCCGTGTCATGAGGGCAGGAAGTCCAGCAGAAGCTGGTTGAGGGGCTCGGGGGCCTCGAGCTGCATCCAGTGGCCTGGGCCCTCGACGCGCTCGTAGCGCCAGGGGCCGGCCACGTTCTGAGCCGAGTCGGTCATCTGTGCCTCGGTCAGGACGACATCACCGCTGCTCCATATCCCCATGGTGGGTGCCTTGACGGCTGGAAAGGCTGGTGGGGGCGCCACCCAGGACTCAGGCGTCATGTTGGCCCGGTACCAGTTCAGGGCGGGTGTCAGGGATTCCGTGTCCATGAGTTCGGCGATGACGGCCTCGGCGTCGGGGTGGTGGGCCCAAGACCGGAAGTTGGCCCAATCGTTTCCGCTGAGCCACTGCTCGGCAACGTCTGGGAACTGGAACAGCAGCATGTACCAAGACTTCTCCCTCTGTTCCAGCGTCCTTCGGAACGTCGAGGGATGACCCACCGACAGGACAACGAGGTGATCTACGCGGTCAGGAGCCAGCGACGCTAGACCCCATGCCAGGGCTGCTCCCCAGTCGTGGCCTACGACGTGGGCTTGCTCGGTCCCGGCATCGGCCAGGACCGCCACGACGTCGGCCATTAACAGGTGCATGGCGTACGAACTAACGGCTCCGGGCTTGTCCGAGCGTCCGTAGCCACGAAGGTCAGGGACGATGACCTGGAACCCGGCGTCGACCAAGACGGGAACCTGGTGGCGCCACAACCGTCCTGAGTCGGGGAACCCGTGCAACAGGATCAGCGGCCGGCCCTCGCCGGAGACTACGTAATCGATGCCCACGTCGCCCGCTTCGACTCTCCTAGATCGACTCCTGACTTCAGGCGTCACGTCACGTCCCTTCGCAGGGTTGTCGCGGCGGCCAGTGCGGCGAGGATGGCAGCGTACGCAAGCAGCAGCAACACCCCACCCCACACCGGAAGGAAAGCGGTGTTGCCGAACCCGGTCGCCTGGAGCACGGCCTGCAGCGCGCCACCGGGCAGCCACTTACCCACCCTGGGGAGCAGGCTGACCAGCAGTGCCTCCACCAGCACGACCCACACCAGAGCACCGACGACGGCGGCGACCTGGTTGCGCACCAACGTACCGACGGCGACTCCGAGGATGGCGTAGAGCGCGCAGCCCAGGATCGCGCCTCCGGCGATAGCCAGCAAGGAACCGGCACTGATCGCGGCGTGGGAGCTGAACAGCAGCAGACCGAATGCCATCAGATAGCCGAGCACGATTCCGATCACGGCGTAGACCGCGCCGACGATGGCATACCCGGACATCTTCGCGATGACAACCTTGCCACGGCGTGGTGCCGCCAGCAGCGTCGAGGTTATGGTCTGGAATCGAAACTCCTGTGTCATACCAAGGATTCCAAGCATGAGTGCGAACAGGTGAGCCGTCCCAGCGGCGGCGAATACGTTGCGCACACCCTCTGCAGTCTGCAGGGACGGCGGGAGTGGGCCGTTTCCACCGGCAGCAGCCAAGGTGCCGGAGTAGAACGACGAGCCCACGGACAGCAGGACGTACAGAGCCGCGGCGATCACCAGGCCGATCCACATCCGCGTGCTCGTCACCTTGAGCAGCTCCGCACGCAGCAGCGACGGCCGACGCGCGGATCCTGCTGTATCGCTGTGTGGCGTCACGTAGCACCGCCGGCTGAGGGTCGGTCGGCTGTGAGGGACAAGAAGACCGTCTCCAGCTCGGTGGACAAGGTCCGCAGCTCGTGAAGCTCTACGCCGGCCGTGAACGCGAGGTGCCCGACGTACTCTGCCGATGCCCCAGTGACGTACGAACCGCCTGACTCGGCCGCCGTGACGGTCACCAGCACGCTGCCGTCGGTGAGTGCGGCTCGAAGCGCCGCCTCGTCGGGCGTGCGTACCAGGACGCGTGCTCCCTGTTCCTCGGTGAGCTCGGTCAAGGGGCAGGCACGGACCAGCCGTCCGCGCGCCACGATGACGACGTCGTCCACGGTCTGCTCGACCTCTGCCAGGACGTGGCTGGACAGCAGCACCGTGTGACCTTGGGCAGCAAGGCCCCGCAGGAACACGCGGAGCCACGCGATGCCCTCGGGATCAAGGCCGTTCGCCGGTTCGTCGAGCACCAGAACCCCGGGATCGCCGAGCAGGGCGGCGGCCAGCTGCAGCCGTTGCCGCATACCGAGGCTGAACTCACCAGCACGGCGGTCCGCCACCTCCGCGAGGCCCACCTGCTCGAGGGACATCCGGACCCGGGTGGACGAGATGCCTGCGGCCAGGGCCAGCACGCGCAGATGGTCCCGAGCAGTCCGGCCGGGGTGGAACCCTGTCGCCTCCAGCGCGGCGCCGACCGTGATTGCCGGCGTACGCAGCTGGGCGTACGGGGTGTCGCCGATGGCTGTCGTCCCGCTGGTGGGCGTCACGAGTCCGAGCAGGCACCGCAGCGTGGTTGTCTTGCCGGCACCGTTCGGGCCAAGAAAGCCGGTGACGCGCCCCGGCTCGACTCGGAAGGAAAGATCGTCGACTGCAGTCACGGTCCCGAACGTCTTCGTGAGGGCGGACACGGTCAGTGGGACTCCAGGACTCACCGGCACAGCCTGCCACAGTGAAGCCCGTCCTTGGCCGGCTCTCGCTGTGGAGATCAGTGAGCAAAGACACGCCGACAGCAAGAGCGGAATTAGGTTGCACGATCTCCAATGGAGATCATCCGACGACAACCCACCCTGGGGGCCAAGGTCAGCGGACGACGTACGTCACGACGCGGGAGATGCCGAACGCGTTATTGGGAGTGGTTGCGCACAGCACGCGAAGGGTACGGGTGCCAGTGCCGTTGATAGTGAGGTTGAAGCGGTAGACGGAACCGGCCCGCAGTCTCGACGTGGCGATGGTGACCCACACTCCGGTGGTGGAGTGGGACTGCACCCACACGGTGGTTCCGCCGTTGCCCGGACGCACCGAGCCGGCCATCCGTACGTGCAGCCGTCTGTTCGAGGCCGTGCCGTACGCGGTCAACGTGACCCGGGCAGGTGGGAGCACAGTGACGACGGTGATGTCACCGGGGCTTGCCCCCGAGGGCGTGGTCTGGATCCGCAGCACGTACCGCGTCAGCAGAGGCGTCGTGTAGTGCACGCTTCCCCCCGCGTCCGCGACCACGGGGACCCTGGTCCAGATGCTGACCGACGGGCTGCGGACCCACATTGCGGCGATGCGGCCCGTGGTCTTGTGCCCGGTTGCGGTCGAAGAGGCGGCAGCCTGCCAGGTGGCCGGTGCGGTACGGCGTCCGGCACGCACGTTGATGCTGCGTGGCGGCGCGAGGACGACCCGCACACCGGCGATCGACGTCCGCGCGGGGGGCATGGCACGTCCGTCAGTGCCTACTGCGTACAAGCGCAGGTCCCAGTCGACGTCGGAGCGCGGCAGCC
>JBDTDW010000238.1:0-18946 GCA_039922855.1 Candidatus Nanopelagicales bacterium
CGGTACGGACGGGATCGATGTGGGCCGGCCGATACCCGGTGCGCGCGTCGGGGGCGTCCCAGCAGTTTAGGATGTTGCTCCCGTGACGATCCAGGTTTCTGCGCTCGAGCTGCGCGCCGGCCCCCGACTCCTGTTGTCGGGGGCCTCGTTCCGTGTGGGTGAGGGCGACAAGGTCGGGCTGGTCGGGCGCAACGGCGCCGGCAAGACCACGCTCACCAAAGTGCTCGCCGGCGAGGCGGAGCCGAGCGGGGGCACGGTCACCCGCGGCGGCACGCTGGGATACCTGCCGCAGGACCCGCGCGGCGTCGACCTGGAGGAGCTGGCGAGGGACCGGATCCTGTCCGCCCGCGGCCTGGACGCAGCCGTGCGGCGCATGCGAGTCATGGCAGAGCGCATGGCAAGCACCGACGACGCCGAACGGGAGCGCAGCATGCGTCGGTACGCCAGTGCCGAAGCGGACTTCAGTGCCAACGGGGGCTACGCCGCGGAGTCTGAGGCCGGTGCGATCGCCTCGAGCCTGGGTTTGCCGACAAGGGTCATGGACCAGCCGCTGGGTACGTTGTCCGGCGGCCAGCGCCGCCGGGTCGAGCTGGCGCGCATCTTGTTCGGGGGGTCGCAGACGTTGCTGCTCGATGAGCCGACAAACCACCTCGACGCCGACTCCGTCGTGTGGCTGCGCGGATTCCTGAGCAACCACAAGGGCGGACTCGTCATCATCAGCCACGACGTCGGGCTATTGGACGCCACCGTGAACAAGGTGTTCTACCTGGACGCGAACCGACAGGTACTCGACATCTACAACGTGGGGTGGACCACATACCTCAAGGCCCGGGAGACCGACGAGCGACGCCGCCGCCGGGAGCGCGCCAACGCCGAGAAGCAGGCGTCGGCGCTACAGGCTCAGGCGGACAAGATGCGCGCGAAGGCGACCAAGGCCCGCGCCGCCCAGAACATGATGCGCCGCGCGGAGCGTCTCGTGGATGGCCTGGAGGAGGTACGCCGCAGCGACCGGGTGGCCAAGCTGCGCTTTCCGAAGCCGGCTCCGTGCGGGAAGACACCACTCATGGCTCAGGGCCTGTCCAAGTCGTACGGATCCCTGGAGATCTTCACCGACGTCGACCTCGCGGTCGACCGGGGCAGCCGGGTGGTCGTGCTCGGTCTGAACGGTGCGGGCAAGACGACGTTGCTGCGCATGCTCGCCGGGGTCGACGGTCCTGACACCGGGGAGGTCCAGCCAGGTCACGGGCTTCGCATCGGCTACTACGCGCAGGAGCACGAGACCCTCGACGCCGCGCGGACGGTCCTGGAGAACATGCAGTCCGCTTCGCCGGACCTGGCCGAGCTCGAGTGCCGGCGAGTGTTGGGATCATTCATGTTCTCCGGTGACACCGTCCACCAACTCGCGGGAACGCTCTCCGGCGGCGAGAAGACCCGCCTGGCCCTGGCCACCCTCGTCGTCTCGGCAGCGAACGTGCTCCTGCTCGACGAGCCGACGAACAACCTCGACCCGGCGTCTCGGGAGGAGATCCTCGGGGCGCTGGGCGAGTTCGAGGGCGCAGTCGTTCTCGTGACCCACGACGAGGGCGCCGTCCAGGCGCTGGAGCCCGAACGGGTCCTGCTGCTGCCGGACGGGGTCGAGGACCTCTGGAATCCGACGTACCTGGACCTGGTCCAGCTGGCGTGAACCGAGGCCGACAGCTCGCGCGATGAACGAGGGATGCGCACTGGTCAACGCGGGGTAGCATTGATCAACTGTCAGGCCGGGCTCCGTCGGAGACGGCCTTAACACCTGGAGGACATCGTGGCGGAGCTGGGCAAGGGCCGACGGGTTACCGGCGCTGAACGAGACAAGCTGACGGCCGACCTGAAGAAGAAGTACAGCGGTGGTGCCAGCATCCGTCAGCTCGCCGAAACTACCGGCCGCTCATACGGTTTCGTGCATCGAGTCCTGTCCGAGTCCGGTGTCACGCTACGCGGACGTGGCGGCGCCACCCGCGGTAAGAAGGCCTGACCTGGCCGTCACCGGGTTGCCGTCGTCGGTCCTGCTCGAACGCATGCTGGCCGACGGCGGCCTGGATGTGCAGTGGGCCGGCGGTTCCGGTGAGCCGGTCGTCACGGTCACCTTGGCCCGACCGGGCAACCGCAATGCCCAGACCCCTGCGACCTGGCGCGCCCTGGCGGCGGTCGGGAGTGCCCTCCCCGAGTCGACGCGCGTGGTGGTGCTACTCAGCACCGGCCCGGCGTTCTCCTCCGGGCTGGACCTTCAGATGTTCACCGCGGGGGGTGTCCCTGGTGAGACCTCGTTGGCGGAGGTAGCGAGCCTGTCGGACGCCGCAGCCGATGAGGTGATCGCCGGCTACCAGCGCGGCTTCACGTGGCTGGCGGACCTTGACGTCGTCTCGGTCGCGGTCGTGCAGGGCGCCGCGGTGGGCGCGGGCTTCCAGCTCGCGCTGGCGTGCGACCTGCGGGTGTGCGCCGACGACGCCAAATTCTGTATGCGCGAGACCACCCTGGGCCTCGTGCCCGACCTGACCGGCACCCACCCCCTCGTGCGGGAGGTCGGATACTCCCGGGCCCTGCAGATCACCCTGACCGGGCGCTGGATCGACGCTGCGGAGGCACTGACGCTGGGTCTGGCCACGACCGTGGCCGCCGCGGGGGAGCAGGACCGAGCCGCCGCCGAGCTGGTCTCGGCGATCCTGGGTTCACCCGAGGGCGCAGTACGGGCGACCCGCCGGTTGCTGCGGGAAGCGTACGCTCGCCCCGTGGCCGATCAGCGCCACGCCGAACGGGTGGCGCAGGTGGATCTGCTACGGACTCTCGCCGGGGGACCGGGAGGCCCACCGCCCCGGTGAGCGCGGCTGGCAGCTGCCCGGGCCAACCACCAGAACCGGGAACACCACCTCCCGAGGTGCTGTTGTCCCTGACCAGCCACGCGGGAGGAGCAGCACGGCCATGTCCTCGCAGAACCACGCTGCGATGCGCTCCTTCCGCCTGGACCGCAAGGTCAGCGCGTCCGACCTGAAGCCCGGGACCGTGCGCCGCATCCTGTCGTACGCGGGCCCGTACCGCACCGCCATGATCGGCCTGTTGGTCACCCTGGTCCTCGATGCCCTGCTCACCGTCGCCCAACCGCTGCTGTTCCTCCGGATCATCGACGATGGCGTCAAGGTCGGCGACCGTGCGGTGGTCACGCAGTCGGCGCTGCTGATAGCCGCGCTCGCTCTGGCCGACGCGGGGGTCATTCTCTGGGGCCGGTCGTTCTCGGCACGGATCGGCGAAGGACTGATCTTCGACCTGCGTACCCAGGTGTACGACCACGTGCAGCGCATGCCGATCGCCTTCTTCACCCGCGCCCAGACCGGTGCTCTGGTGTCGCGGCTGAACAACGACGTGATCGGTGCCCAGCAGGCGTTCACGTCGACTCTGTCCGGCGTCTTCGGCAACGCCATCACCCTCATCGCCGTGGTCATCGCCATGGTGTCGCTGTCCTGGCAGATCACCCTGGGCTCGCTGCTGCTCGTGCCGTTGTTCCTGGTCCCGGCGCGGGTGATGGGGCGACGGCTGCAGCTGCTGGCCCGCGAGCAGATGAACCTGAACGCCGAGATGGGCACTCAGATGACCGAGCGGTTCAACGTCGCCGGAGCGCTGCTCGTCAAGTTGTTCGGACGCCCGGCTGAGGAGTCCGAGTCCTTCCGGGGCCGTTCCGGGCGGGTACGCGACGTCGGCGTGCAGATCGCGATCAACGGCCGGGTGTTCGTGACTGCCCTGACCCTCGTCGCCGCGCTGGCGACCGCGCTCGTGTACGGCGTCGGGGGCAACCTCGTGATCAGCGGCACGATGACGGTGGGGACGCTGGTCGCTCTCGCTGCCCTGCTGGGGCGGCTGTACGGCCCCCTGACCGCGATGTCCAACGTGCGGGTGGACGTCATGACGGCCCTCGTCTCGTTCGACCGGGTGTTCGAGGTGCTCGATCTGCCGCCGATGGTGACCGACGCCGCCGACGCGTCCGAGCTGCCCGACGCCCCGACCTCGATCGAGTTCGACCACGTCGCGTTCCGATATCCGAGTGCCGAAGAGGTGTCCCTCGCCTCCCTCGAGTCCATCGCGCGCGCGGACTCAGCACCTCGTCGCGAGGACGTGCTGCGCGACATCAGTTTCCAGGTCGAGCCAGGCCAGCTCGTGGCCCTCGTCGGACCATCCGGGGCGGGCAAGACGACGATGACTGCCCTGGTGTCGCGGTTGTACGACGTCACCGCCGGGGCGATACGCGTCGGAGGCCTCGACGTCCGCGACGTGACCCAGGAGTCCCTGCACGCGCTGGTCGGCGTCGTCACCCAGGACGCACACATGTTCCACGACACGATCCGCGCAAACCTGCGTTACGCCGCACCGGACGCGGACGAAGCGACGCTGCTCGCCGCCTGCCGCGACGCCCAGGTGCTCGACCTGGTGAACGCCCTGCCGGAAGGGCTCGACACCGTGGTGGGGGACAGGGGATACCGGCTCTCCGGCGGTGAGAAGCAGCGGATGGCTCTGGCGCGTCTGCTGCTGAAGGCGCCTCGGGTCGTCGTGCTGGACGAGGCGACGGCACACCTTGACAGCGAGTCCGAGGCAGCGGTCCAACGCGCTCTCGCGACGGCGTTGCAGGGACGTACCTCGTTGGTCATCGCGCACCGGCTGTCGACGATCCGGGATGCGGACCTGATCCTCGTCGTCGCCGACGGCCGTATCGCCCAACGCGGCACCCACACCGAGCTGCTCGCGGCGGGCGGCATCTACTCGCACCTCTACCAGACCCAGTTCGCCAGCCAGGTGAGCCGGGAACCGCTCGATGCCTGAGCACGTCGAGATTGTGATCATCGGCGGAGGGGTGGTCGGGGCGAGCATCGCCTACCACCTCAGCCAACGTGGTAGGTCCGACGTCCTCGTGCTGGAGCGCAAGAGCCTGACGAACGGCAGCACCTGGCACGCTGCGGGACTGGTGGGCCAGCTGCGCAGCAGCGCCAGCCTGACCCGATTGATGCAAAGCAGCGTCAACCAGTACCAGACGCTCGAGGAGACGACCGGCTATCCGACGGGGTGGCACGGTGTGGGGGGCCTGCGAGTCGCATCCAGCGCGGACCGCTGGGAGGAGCTGAAGCGGATCTACACACAGGGCAAGAGCTTCGGCTTCGACCTGCACCTCGTGTCATCCGCCGAGGCCAAGGAGCTGTTCCCGTTGCTCAACATCGAGGGGGTGTACGGCGCCACGTGGACGCCATCGGACGGTTACGTCGACCCCAGCCAGCTCACCCATTCCTTCGCCGCCGGGGCGCGGGCCGGCGGGGTGGAGTTCCGGCAGAACTGCCGCGTTGAGGCCATCGAGCGCAACGGCCGGCGGGTCACGTCAGTCATGACCGACCTGGGGCGTATCGAGTGTGACGTGCTGGTGAACGCAACCGGAATGTGGGGCGCGGAGACGGCCGACCTGGCCGGCGTCGGGCTGGCGGTCACCGCCGTCGAGCACCAGTACGTGGTCACTGAGCCCAGTGCGGCGATTCCGGCTGGGCTGCCGACGTTCCGCGACCCCGATGCCAGGTTCTACCTCAAGCCCGAGGGAAGCGCACTTCTGGTCGGGGGCTGGGAGGACGGCACCCGCGTGTGCTGGCGCACCGTGCCCCGGGAGCTCGGCGCGGAGCTGTTCGCCCCGAACCACGACCGCTTCACGCCGCTCGCGCAGGGCGCCACGAATCGCGTACCGCTCTTCGAGAATCTCGGCATCCGCACCTGGGTCAACGGACCGATCCCATTCTCCCCGGACGCCGAGCCTCTGATGGGCCTGACCGAAGACCTCGACAACCTGTTCCACTGCTGCGGGTTCTCCGCGGGGATCGCAGCTGCCGGCGGGGCCGGCCAGGCACTCGCGAGCTGGATCGTCGACGGCGATCCGGGACTTGACCTGTGGCCCTTTGACGCCAGGCGGTTCGGCACCCCCCACAACGTGCCCACAGTGCTCGACCTGCTCGCCACGCACGCGTACGAGCACTACTACGACATCTCGTACCCGAACCGCCCCGCCGGCCCCACGCAGGGCCAGCGCCGCAGTGCCACCTACGACCGGCTCGCTGATCGCGGTGCGGTCTTCAGCACCAAGTTCGGGTACGAGCGAGCGAGCTGGTTCGCCCCTCCAGGTGAGCGGAAGTTCGAGGAACCGACCTTCGGGCGCGACGGATCGTGGCGGCATGTCGCCGCCGAGCACCGCGCGGTTCGGGAGGCGGTGGGCATCATCGACCAGAGCTCCTTCTCCAAGTTCCGGGTGCGCGGTCCCGGCTCCCTGCGCCTGCTGCAGCGAGTTGCCGGCGCCGACCTGGACGTGAGCCTGGGCCGGGTCGTCTACACCCCGCTGCTCAACACGCGCGGCGGGATCGAGGCCGACGTCACTATCACCCGCCTCGGGCCACAGGACTTCTACCTCGTCACCGGGAGCGGTCTCGGCCGCCACGATGTCACCTTCCTGCTCCAGCACGCCCCTGTGGACGGCTCGGTCCATATCGACGACGTCACTTCGGCATTCGGGGTCCTCAACGTCTGCGGGCCGTCCGCCCGGGACGTCCTCGGTTCGCTGAGCTCCGCTGACGTCAGCAACGACTCGTTCCCCTACCTTCACGCCAAGGCGATCGACCTCGGCTGGGCACCGGTCGTCGCGCTGCGGGTCTCGTACGCCGGCGAGCTCGGGTACGAGATCCACGTTGCCAGCGAGTACGTCCGCGACCTCTACGACAAGATCCTTCGGGCCGGCGAGCCGTACGGGATCCAGGACGTCGGGTATCGGGCGATCGAGTCGCTGCGCCTCGAGAAGCACTATCTGGCCTGGTCCGTCGACGTGCGCCCGGACAACAACCCCTACGAAGCCGGACTGGGTTTCGCCGTGGCGCCGCACAAGGAGGAGCTGCTGGCCGGCCCGGCGCTACGAGCCATCCAGGCGGCCGGACCGGGGCGACGACTGTGCTGGTTCTCCGCCGACGGCGGGGTGGTCATGCATGGCGGGGAGCTGGTCGCCCATCCCGGCTCCGGCACCGAGGTCGACGTACGCAGCGCCGGCTACGGCCACACTGTGGCCCGCACCATCTTCTCCGCCTATCTGCCCATCGATATTGCAACGAAATCCCAAGCGGTAGAAGGCGAGTTCGAGGTCGAGGTCATGAACGAGCGGTACGCGGCCACGCGTCACGACGAGCCGCTCTACGACCCACGGGGCACGCGAGTGCGGGCCTGAGAGCTACCAGCTGCGCAGTGCCCCGCCGTCGACCGGCACTATCGCGCCGGTGAGATAGCAGGCAGCGGGGGAGAGCAGGAACGCCGCCACCCGACCGAAGTCCTCCGGCTCGCCATAGCGCCCGAGCGGGATCGCGGCCTCGCGGCGGCGGCGTACGGCATCCGGGGCGCCGACCCTGGCATCGAGGGCGAAGGTGCGGTCGGTGGCGATCCGGCCCGGCATCAAGGCGTTGACCCGAAGCCCGCGTGCTCCGAGCTCGTCGGACAGATCCTTGACCAGGCCGGCAAGTCCCGGGCGCAGACCGTTCGACGCCGCGAGGCCCGGGATCGGCTCCTTCGCCGAGGTGGACAGCACGAACGCGAGCGCCCCCCCGGTCCCGGACTGCGCAGCAGGGTCATCGGTCATGGCCGTCGCGCAGGCCCGCGCCACCCGCAACGGCCCGAGGAACGTCGTCTCGAACGCCTCCCGCCACACGATGTCGGTCGTCGCTGTCGCTGTGCCTGCGGGAGGGCCACCGGTGCTGAGCAGGGCGCCGTCCAGTCGGCCGAAGCGCGCCACCGCAGCGGCGACCATCCGCTCGGCCACCCCGGGGTCGGCGAGGTCACCGCTCAGACCCACGGCGCAGTCGGGGCCGCCGAGACCGGACACCGCCTCGGTGAGCTGGTCCTGGTCCCGTGCGGCCAGCACCACCCTCGCCCCTTCGCCCACCAGTACCGTCGCCGTGGCAAGCCCCAGCCCGCGCGACCCCCCGGTGACGACGAACACGCGCCCTGCCAGTCCCAGATCCATGCCGACATCCTGCCCTGCGGGGACGGCGAGTCGTGGGATGAGCACAATCCGGCGATGGTGAACCTCGCGCCGCGTCGAGCGCGATCGCAAGCAGGTCAGGACGTCGCGACCTCGGTCGGGCTCTCTGCCAGCTCGGCGTCCTCCTCACGGCGCCGGGCCTCCCCACGCAGGATCACGACGAAACCGCCGACGGCGATGAACGCGAAGCAGATCCACTGCAGGGCGTACGAGAGATGGTTGCCCTCGTCCAGCTCGGGCAGCGGCAGTGGTGTCAGTGCCGGGTTGCCGGTCTCGGGCGGGTCCGAGGAGACCAGCTCGATGTACCCGGGGTAGATCGGCCCCTGTGCGGTCACCGCCCGCACGTCAAGGTCCGTGACCTGACCGGTGGGCAGGTCAGCCGGTCGCGGTGGCGCCGCTTGGCTGATGCGGATCCGTCCCATGACGGTGACGACCCCGGCCGGCGGCGCTGGCACGGTCGGGTTGCTGATCGCGTCGGCACCAGCCGCGACCCAGCCGCGTGCCACGGCAAGGACCGACCCGTCCGTTGTGATGAGCGGGGTCATGACCCAGTACCCGTTGCCACCGTTCAAGGTTCGCTGACGCACCAGCTGTTGGTCGACTGCGTCGTAGCGCCCGGTCGCGGTCACCCGTCGCCACTGCTGCGCGTCGCCGACCGTGTCCGGGTCGGCCCCGGCGCGCATCAGGTCCGCGACCGGGACCGGGCCCAGTGCGACGCGGGTGGTGACGAGGGAGTTCGCGGCACGCTGCTCGTCCAGCCGGTGCAGCTGCCAGCGCGACAGCAGCAGGAACGCCGGGACCAGGAAGATCACAAGGAACCCCAGGCCCCAGACCCGGCGGTCCCGCAGAGCGCCCATCCAGCTCGAGGTGCTCGGGGGCCGAGGGCTGCTCACGGATGCAGGGTAGGCGCCGACGCTGTGGCCCTTGGCCCCCCACTTCGGTTGATCATGGGATCGAGTACGGCGACAACCCGCAAAGCCGCACTCCAGCCCATGATCGGCCGAGGCAAGCGCACTCCAAGCGTGATCAACTTCGTTCGGGGAACGAGGTTGTACTGCGGTCGTGGAAGCGTCGTGGGGATCCGGTCGTGCCCGTCTCGGCCGGCCGGAGCAGCTCAGGTGACGGGACGGCGTCGCTGGGCTTGTGAGGGTCACCTAAGGTGGGGATGTGCTGGTGGACGGGTTCGGCCGCGTGTCGCGCGATCTTCGCGTGTCGCTCACCGACCGCTGCAACCTGCGCTGCACCTACTGCATGCCCGCCGAAGGGCTGCCCTGGATCCCTGGCGCCGACCTGCTCGATGACGACGAGCTGATCCGTGTCATTGGTGTCGCCGTACGTCTGGGCGTCCGAGAGGTCCGCTTCACCGGTGGCGAGCCCACGCTGCGACCGGGACTGGTGGGGCTGGTGGCACGCACCAGGGAGCTGGATCCGGCACCCGAGGTGTCGTTGACCACCAACGGCATCCGACTCGCCAAGCTGGCGCCCGCACTGGCGGACGCGGGCCTGGCACGGGTGAACGTGTCGCTGGACACCCTGGACCGGGACCGATTCGTCCAGCTCGCACGTCGCGACCGCCTCGCCGACGTCCTGGACGGCATGGCAGCCGCCGCCGACGTCGGGCTCACCCCCGTCAAGGTCAACGCGGTGCTGATGCGGGGGGTGAACGACCACGAAGCCGGCGACCTGCTCCGCTTCTGCCTGCAGCACGGGTACCAGCTGCGCATCATCGAGCAGATGCCGCTGGATGCCCAGCACGGGTGGCAGCGCAGCACGATGGTCACCGCTGACGAGACCCAGGCTCAGCTGCAGACCGAGTTCGACCTCGTCCCCGCCGACCCCGGAGCACGGGGCAGTGCGCCCGCCGAGGACTTCATCGTCAACGGCGGTGGACCGGACGGCTCATGGCGGGTCGGCATCATCGCCTCGGTCACACGGCCGTTCTGCAGCGCGTGCGACAGGTTGCGGCTGACCGCCGACGGCCAGGTACGCAACTGCCTCTTCTCACGCACCGAGGCGGACACCCGCGCGGTCCTGCGCTCCGGGCTACCCACCGCCCGGATCGACGCCGGCCTCGCCGCCGTCCTGACCGGTGAGGTGGCTCGCAAGAAGGCCGGGCACGGGATCGACGAGCCGGGATTCCTGCAGCCGCAACGCCCGATGTCGGCCATCGGCGGCTGACCGGAAGGGCAGTGCCCCTGGTCGGACCGGCGCGCCCGAGGCACGCTCAGTGCTTGTCGCCGTCGATCGAGGGCCGGTCCTGGTGGGTGAACACCTCGAGTCCGGAGCCCCCGGGCTCCTCACGGCGAGCATTAGCCATGACGACCGCGATGTACGGCAGCAAGATGGCGCCTACGACCAAACCCCACCGCCACGGCGGGGGCGCCAGGACCGCGCCGATGAAGCACAGCGTGCGGATCGTCATCGAGATCAGGTAGCGACGCCGACGGATGATCTGGTCCGCTGACAGCCCGGGCGCTGCCGTGGTGATGCGGTGGACCTCGGGATCCCCAGCGTGGCTCATCGATCTCCTTCGCCTGCGTCCGTGCCGTTCGGGCTCGCGCATCGACGACGCAAACCACAGTACGCCGGGGCGACCCGAGGCGCGCCTCGGAGACCGTTGCCACCTGTTGGCGCACGGGACGGGTCGATGGGGGATCATCGGGCCATGAGCAACCGCACCTATCGTGTCAGCGAGATCGTCGGCTCGGCACCTGACAGCGTCGACCAGGCCATCCGCAACGGCATCCAGCGCGCGTCGCAGACGCTGCGGCACATGGACTGGTTCGAGGTCACCGAGATCCGCGGGCACATCCGCGAAGGCGAGGTCGACCACATCCAGGTCGGGATGAAGGTGGGTTTCCGGCTCGAGGACTCCTGAGGCAGCAGGCTTCTGGCGTCCTCAGCTGGCCTGTGACACCGTCGAGAAGTTGTAGCCGGTGACCAGCAGCGGAGGCATTGCAGCCCGGTTGAAGTAGTCACCCATCTCGCGCGCCAGCGTGGGGACCGTCGCGCCGGCGTCGGCCACTCGGCCCAGGATCGAGACCGGTGAATCGTTGAACCGGAAGTTGGACGTGGCGCCCACGACCTCGCCGCCCTCGACGACGTAGACACCGTCGCGAGTCAGTCCGGTGAGCAGCAAGGTCTGCGGGTCGACGACGCGGTTGTACCAAAGGCACGTCACGAGCAGGCCCGAGCCGGTACGGCCCACCAGGTCCGCGAGGCACCCGGATCCACCGGCGACCTCGAGCCAGAGGTTGTCGACGGCGGGCGCGACCGGCAGCCCGGTATCACGCGCGGTCGCCCGGGGCGCGATAAGCGAGGTCAGGACGCCCGCCTCGATCCACGCGGTGCGGGTCAGGGCCAGACCGTTGTCGAACACGCTGTCGGCCCCCGACGATGTGATCGCCGCGGCGAACGGCTGGCACGACAGCTCAGAGTGTCCCGGATCGCTGTAAAGACTGACCCCCGACGCCGCGATCTGTTCTCCGACTCGCGTGCCACCTCCGGGGTGCGAGAAGACGCTGCGTCCTTCCGCAGCGTCGCGACCGACCGCGGACCAGTACAGGTCGATCACCAGGTCGCTGACCGCGCTCGGGGACAGCACGGCGTCGTGGTGGCCCGGGGCGACCTCGATCCGGCGGCCCTGCCACTGCAGCCGCTGCCTCAGCTCGGCATCCATGGCAAGGACATCTGCGTCCGCGAAGTCTCGGGTCGCGGTTCCCGACCACGCAGACCTCGTACGGTCGTGGGACTTCGCGGTGAGCTCCAGGCGCCCGGTCGGTTGCGTGTGGCGCAGCCGGAGCCCGGTGGAGGTTCCCAACCAGGTCGTGGTCACGCTGTGGGAGGCGAACCCGAAGTGCTCGATGCCGTCGGCGGCACCGGTCACGAACGCGTGCCCGAGCGTCGGTGCCACCCCGGCGAAGACCTGGCCCGTGGTGGTGCCGGCCGGGTCCGTCCAGTCCGCGGAGACCGGGATGCCGCTGACCAGCGGCCCGCCATCGAGTGCGCGGTCAGCCTCCTGCGCCGCGGCCCGGGCGGCCGAGACGAGGTCGGGCAGGTCCGCCGGGTCGAAGCCGGACCTGGTGACCGAGCCCACGACGGCGTCGGCATCCTTCCCAAGGAACGCGATGACGGTGACCGATGACTCTGCAGACTCCCCATTGGTGGTCAACGTGTTTCGAGCCCACCGAAGGTTCGCTTCGTGCGCGGTGCTCACGATCACGACGCAGTCGTCGGTGTCGCTGAGTGCCAGTGCCAGTGTCCGTTCGACGATCTCGTGCGGCTCGGTCACCGTCATCGCCCTGACTCCTCGACCCCGTTGAGCACGTTCACATTCTCGAAGACCGACGCCGGAGCGCCGTGTGAGACGGCGGCCGCCTGCCCTGGCTGACCCTTGCCGCAGTTGAAGGCGCCGCCCATGAGGTACGTCTGCTCGCCACCGGTCGCCACCAGGGACCCCCAGAAATCTGTCGTGGTCGCCTGGTACACGACGTCCTTGAGCTGGCCCTCGAGCCGACCGGCCTTGATGCGGAAGAAGCGCTGGGCGGTGAACTGGAAGTTGAACCGCTGCATGTCGATCGACCAGGAATTGTCCCCCACGACGTAGATGCCGTCCTCGACGCCGGCGATGAGGGCATCGGTGTCCGGGCCCCCGGGGCTGGGCTGCAGGGACACGTTGGGCATCCGTTGGATGGCGGTGTGGGACGCGGAGTCGGCATACGCGCACCCGTTGGACCGTTGCACCCCGAGTTCCGCGGCCATCGCCCTATCGAGCTGGTAGCCGACCAGGGCGCCGTCGCGGATCAGGTCCCAGTGCCCCGCCGCCACGCCCTCGTCGTCCCATCTCACGGTGGACAGTCCGTGCTCGGCCTCCCGGTCCGCGACCACGTGCATGAGAGGGGAGCCGTATGCCAGGGAGCCCAGCTTGTCGAGGGTCGCGAAGGAGGTCCCGGCGTAGTTCGCCTCATAGCCCAGCACCCGGTCGAGCTCGGTCGTGTGCCCGACGGACTCGTGGATCGTGAGCCACAGGTTCGTCGGGTCGATCACCAGCGTGTAGCGCCCCGGGTCGACCGAGGGCGCCCGGACCTTCTGCGCCAGCAGGTCGGGGAGCCGGTCGAGCTCGTCGTCCCAGTCCCACGCACGCGACCCCCCCACGGTCTTCGCGGTGCCGAGGACGTACTCCCAGCCTCGTCCGCTCGGCGGCGCCACGGTCCGCATGCTCTGGAAACCGCCGCTCACCTCATCGACCGAGACCGCGTCGATGTCACACTCGACCCGGACCCGCTGCTGGGTCGTGCGGGTGCCCGACAGGTCGGCGTAGAACACCTGCTCCTTCACCGACAGTGCCTTCGCGGACGTGAACTGCACCGCGTCGTGCCGCAGCAGGCGGGCACTGCGCTCGGCCAGCAGGTCCGCACGGGCCTGCTCACTCACGTCGAAAGGGTCGATCTCGTACGAGGACACCCACTGCCCGGCGTGCACCGGTTCGGGGACCAGCTCGATCCGCTGTGTGGTCAATGGTCGGCTCACCTGGGCCAGCGCCACCGCCCGGGATGCCAGGGCGGCCGCCGCGTCCGGGGTGACCTGATAGCCCGAGGCGAACCCCCAGCACCCGTCGTGCACGACCCGGACCGCCAGCCCGGTCGTGCGGTCGTCGACGGCCCCCTCCAGATGGGCGTCGCGCAGAGCGAGGTACGAGGTCCGGGTCGACACGACGCGTACATCGGCGTGGCTGGCGCCCAGCGACCTGGCACGGGCCAACGCCGCGTCCGCGCAGGCGTCGAGCGATCGGGTCAAGAAATCCGCGTCCACCTCACGTGCGTGCCCCATGTCCGACTCCCTCCACCACACCGGCGATTCGGTCAACCACCCGGCGACTCCGTCCACCACGTACGACACCGCGGGTCCAGCTGGACATGGGTCCGCCGCGGCGCGCCCGTGGTCACCCTAGGTCGTACCGTCGCCGTTGCGGCTCACAGCCACAGATCCAGGGCACAGATCCGGCGGTGCACCGGACGGGATCGGATAGCGTCGCCCCGTGACCCGGAGTCCCGGTGTCACGGCAGAGCTGGGAGCTGGCGTGGGTCGCGTCGTTTTGGTGACCGGTGGCAACCGAGGGATCGGGCACGCGATCGCTCGATCCTTCCTGGACAACGGCGACTCGGTGATCGTCGCCTGTCGCAGCGGCATCGCCCCAGACGACCTGGTCGCACTGGGCGCGCACGCCGTTGTGTGCGACGTGACCGACTCCGCAAGCGTGGATGCCGCGTTCGACGCGGCCGAGGCGCTGGTCGGTCCCGTGGAGGTCGCGGTGGCCAATGCCGGCGTCACACGCGACGGCCTGTTGCTGCGCATGTCGGATGCCGACATCGACGAGGTCGTCGACACGAACCTGGTCGGGTCGATCCGGGTCGCCCGGCGCGCGGCCAAGGGGATGTTGCGGATGCGCCGCGGCCGGATCGTGCTCATGTCCAGCGTCGTCGGCCTGCTCGGCTCTGCCGGGCAGGTGAATTACGCCGCGAGCAAGGCCGGCCTCGTGGGCCTGGCGCGGTCGACGGCCCGGGAGCTGGGAAGCCGGGGCATCACGGTGAACGTGGTCGCCCCCGGATTCGTCGACACCGAGATGACGGCAGTCCTGACCGAGGACCAGAAGGCCGCAATCCTCGGGCAGGTCCCGCTCGCGCGCTACGCGTCCGTCGAGGAGGTCGCCGGCGTCGTACGCTTCCTGGCCTCTGAGGACGCCGCCTACATCACCGGCGCCGTCATCCCGGTCGACGGCGGGCTCGGCATGGGCCACTGACCGAATCCGTGCGGCCACGACGGCCGGCACGGACCGATCCGACACCTACCGATCCGACAGAGGACGAGGAGCAACCGATGGGCATCCTGGACGGCAAGCGAGTGCTGGTGACCGGCGTGCTGACCGAGCAGTCGATCGCGTTCAGCGTTGCGCGGATCGCCCAGCAACAGGGAGCCACGGTCGTGCTCTCCTCGTTCGGACGTGCGATGTCAATCACTCGCCGGATCGCGGGCCGGCTCCCCGAGCCCGCGCCGGTGATCGAGCTCGACGTCACGAACGAGGCCGACCTGATCGCGCTCGTGGACCGGCTGCGTGAGCACGTCGACGGGATCGACGGCGTCCTGCACTCCATCGGGTTCGCCCCCGAGGCGGCGCTGGGAGGCAACTTTCTGCACACCGAGTGGGCCGACGTCGCGACCGCCATCCACGTGTCAGCCTTCTCGCTGAAGGCACTCACGGTGGCCTGCCTGCCGCTCATGACCGGGGAAGGGCGCACCTCCGCCGTCGTCGGCCTCGACTTCGACGCCCAGGTGGCGTGGCCGAAGTACGACTGGATGGGCGTGGCGAAGGCGGCGTTCGAGTCCACCGCGCGCTACCTCGCGCGCGATCTCGGACCGCAGGGCGTACGGGTCAACCTCGTGGCCGCCGGTCCGCTGCGCACGATGGCAGCCAAGAGCATTCCCGGGTTCGACGATTTCAAGGCTGTCTGGGAGACGCGGGCCTCGCTGGGCTGGGACCTCGATGACCCGGAACCGGCAGCGCGGTCCTGCGTGGCCTTGCTCTCGGACTGGTTCCCGGCCACGACCGGCGAGATCATCCATGTCGACGGCGGCGTGCACGCCATCGGCGGCTGACCCGCACCCGTGACTCCTACCTCGGTCCCACCGTTCTCCGATCTGCTCTCCCCGAGCCGGCGCGCACCGGGCGCGGTACTTACGTACCGGCTGGCCGTGATGCGCCACGCCAAGTCTTCGTACCCGCCAACAGTGGACGACCATGACCGCCCACTGTCCCCGCGCGGAGTCGCGGACGCCCGTACCGCCGGGCAGTGGATCCGCGAGAACCTCCCGATGCCGGACCACGTCGTCGTCTCCACAGCCCGGCGGGCCCGCGGCACCTGGACCGTCGCCGCCGCCCCACTGGGCTACATCGGGGCGGCTGGGTACGACGCGGCGTCGCCGGGGGCGCTCACGATCGACCCGCGCATCTACGACGCCGATCCGCAGCGGTTGCTCGAGGTCGTGCGCGACCTCCCGCCGCGAGCCAGGACCGCCATCCTCGTGGGTCATTGCCCAGGAGTCGAGGACCTCGTACACCTGCTCGCCGGGTCATGGGACGGCCCCGCCAAGGAACGACTCGACGCGAAGTTCCCGACCGCGGCCATCGCGGTGCTGTCCTTCCCCGGCCCGTGGCCCGAGCTCGGCGCCGACACCGCCCGTCTCGACGAGTTCGCCGTACCGCGCGCCGACCTGCCGGACTGAACGGTTCCCGGGTGGCCTCGCCCGAGGGTCGCCTCAGGGGGGCGGGACGCTGGAGTACGCAGCGACCACCGCGCGCCTGGTGACCCGCTCGACGCCGGTGAGGACCTCCCGTCGCCTTTGTGCCTCACCCGCGGTCACGGCAGCTCCGTCATCGGACATCGCCAGTGACACCAACGTGTTCAGCCTCAGCGCACTGGCCAACAGTCTGGCCGCGCCGGCGGAGAGCACGGGGGAGAGAGTCTGTGCGCGAAGCACCCGATCACACCGCTCGGCCGCGGCAGCGGCCGCCGGGTGCACGCGGGCCAGATCCATCTCGGCCAGATCGGCCGCAGCGTCGCGCAGCACGTCGTCGAAATCATGCTGGGCCTCGTTCAGGTGTAGCAGGCCCAGGCCTGGTACCGGCGCTAGCAGCCTGGTGACCTGCCAACCGAGAACGCCGCCGCTGTCGGCGTCCGGAACCAGCCCGAACGAGACGTCCTTGCCGGATGCGATCACGGCAACACCGGCCGCGGTGGCGGTCGCGTTGAAGGGGGGAGGCCCGCGCAGCCCCAACGGATCGCCGGCGACCGGCAGCGCGAGAGAGAACTTGTCTACGCCCACCGATCGCAACCGCCCCCAGGTGATCGACCAGGGCACCGGTGCTTCCTCGCCCGGGACCCCCGCGATGCGATGGCCGGCAGCGGCTCCGTTGGCCGCAAGGTCAGCCTCGTCCAGGCTGGCCAGGTGGAACAGCCACGCGTTAGCCCAGGACACCACGGCGCCGCCGTCGGTGGCCCCGATACGAGAGGTACGAGCCAACACGATCGACAAGCCTACGGTCTTCCCACGATCCGGCGCCCGGCCGCACCCAGGAACCCCTTGGCCGGCAGTGTCGCGGATAGGGTCGGCCCGTGAGCGACGTGCTGCGGTTCGTGGACGTGACCGTGGTGCGAGGCGGCGTGCCCATCCTCGACCGCATCAGCTGGGACGTAACCGAGGGCGACCGCTGGGCGGTCCTTGGACCCAACGGCGCCGGGAAAACCACGCTGCTCAAGGTCGCCGCGACCTTGGAGCATCCGACCCGGGGCACCGCGGAGATCCTCGACGAGCGGCTCGGGCGCACCGATGTCTTTGAGCTGCGACCGCGCATCGGGCTGGCATCGGCCGCCCTGATCGCCCGTATCCCTGACAGTGAGCGAGCGCTGGACGTCGTCATGACGGCGTCGTACGCCGTCACCGGTCGCTGGCGCGAGCGGTACGAAGCCTGGGACCGCACACGTGCGCTGTACCTGCTCGCGGTCCTGGGAGTCGGCCATCTGGCCGACCGAACTTTCGGCACCATGTCCGAGGGTGAGCGCAAACGAGTGCAGGTCGCGCGAGCGCTCATGCCGGACCCGGAGCTGCTGCTGCTGGACGAGCCGGCGGCCGGCCTGGATCTCGGGGGCCGGGAGGACCTGGTGCACCGGCTGGGGGAGATCGCCGCCGACCCCGATGCGCCGACGACCGTCCTTGTCACCCACCACGTCGAGGAGATCCCGGTCGGTTTCACGCACGCCCTGCTGCTGCGAGCCGGCGCTGTCGTCGCCGCCGGGTCGATCGAGACTGTGATGCAGGAGGAGGCTCTTTCCGAGACGTTCGGGCTGCCGCTCACGGTCGAGCACACCGCCGGACGATGGTCGGCGCGCGCCCGCTGACGCCGCCGCGCCCCGCACGCGCGCACCAACTACGATGAGGGCATGGACGCGTGGGCGTGGTGGGCACTCATCGCGCTTGCGTTCGCCGTCGGCGAGGTGGCGACCACGACGCTCGTCCTGGCGATGCTCACCGGTGGCGCAGCTGCCGCCGCGGTGGTGTCCCTCACCGGCGTCGACGCTCCCGTGCAGCTGGTGGTCTTCGCGGTCGTCTCCGTGCTCCTTGTGCTCGTGGCGCGACCAGTCGCCAAACGGCACCTCCTGAACCCGATCGCGATGCGCAGTGGGGTCGCGGCGCTCGTGGGCACAGAGGCCATCGTGATCGAGTCGGTCGATGGGTCCGATGGCCGGGTCAAGCTCGCGGGCGAGATCTGGTCCGCCAAGTCATATGACGGAGAGTCCCGGCTCGGAGTGGGAACACCCGTTTACGTCGTGGCCATTTCCGGGGCGACCGCCCTGGTAGCCGAACGCTAGGAGAGCAGAGATGTCGAACGGTCAGATCGGTTCGATCGTGGCCGCCCTCATCGTGGTGCTGTTCGTCATCATCACCCTGGCGAAGGCGGTACGCATCGTCCCTCAGGCGAACGCCGGGCTGGTGGAGCGACTTGGCCGCTACCACCGGACGTTGAATGCGGGCCTGTCCCTTCTGGTGCCGTACGTGGATCGGCTGCGGCCGCTGGTCGACATGCGCGAGCAGGTCGTCTCGTTCCCCCCGCAGCCGGTCATCACCGAGGACAACCTGGTGGTCAGCATCGACTCGGTCATCTACTTCCAGGTGACGGACCCGAAGGCGGCTACGTACGAGATCGCGAACTTCATCACCGGGGTCGAGCAGCTCACCGTGACGACCCTGCGAAACGTCGTCGGCAGTATGGACCTGGAGAAGACCCTCACCAGCCGCGACCACATCAACGCCCAGCTGCGTGGCGTG
>JBDTDW010000239.1:0-8320 GCA_039922855.1 Candidatus Nanopelagicales bacterium
GGCAACTTCAAGGCCCTCTTCGAGGCGATCGAGCGCGAGCAGGAGTCCCGCGGCAACCTCTGACTTCTGCGATGAAGTCCCCTACTGACTCACTGCGTTCGTCAGCGGGGGCCCAGCGAGCGGTGCGTCAGGCACCGTTCGCGCCCCACCGACGGCCCGATGGCCGCGTGGACTTGCAATGATCTGGGCATGACCATGGCTGCGGGCTGGTACCCCGACCCGTTCTCCAGCGCTGCCTACCTGCGGTGGTGGGACGGTACGGCCTGGTCCTCGCAGACCCGGTTGGCGCAGAACCCACCGGCCCCGACCCCGCCAACGGCGCTCGCGCCACAGGCGCCTGCGTACCAGGTCCCTTACGGCACGCCCTATCCCGGGCCGTACGCTGCCCGCCCCACCGCGCCGTTCCCGCTCGCAACGTGGGGGCTGCGCCTGGCGGCGTGGTTGATCGACGGGTTCTTCGTCAGTCTGATCGTGGCCCCGTTGTACGTCATGACTCTGTGGCCGGCGTTCGCGGACCTGTTCCGCGCGATCCCCACCGACGGCTCCGAGCTGCCGCAGGCGGCGATGGTCGCGTTCCAGGAGCGGATCCTCGCTGTCAGCCTGGGGCTCTCGCTCGCGGCGGCGGTGGTGAGCTTCCTTTACATGGTCCCGCAGAACGTGAGGTATGGACGGACCCTGGGCAAGCGTGTGGTCGGCATCAGGATCCGGATGCTGGCAGAGGACCGCAACCCGGGTTGGAAGGCTGCCTCGATCCGGTGGGGTGTCTATACGGTCGGTGCGCTCGTGGCCAGCGGGCTCTTCACCCTCATCGACTGCCTGTGGCCGCTGTGGGACAAGCCCTGGCAGCAGGCACTGCACGACAAGGCCGCGGGCACTGTCGTGGTCCCGCACGTGCGGCATTAGCGCCGACCTCACTCACGACAGAGCTTGCTCGCGTCAGGCGTGCGCCGGACGGATCGTCCCGACGAGCTCGCCGAGACCGATCGGCACGCCGCCCAGACCCGTTGCGGTGGCGCGGATCGTGATGGTGTCGCCGTCCTCGAGGAACGTCACGGGCCCGATTCCCTCGACCAGCCGCGGCTCCGTGCCGCCCCAGCTGAGCTCGAGCAAGGAGCCGCGTTGCGCCGGCTCCGGTCCGCTCACAGTGCCGGATGCGAAAAGGTCACCGGTTCGCAGCGACGCCCCGTTGACCGTCAGGTGTGCGAGCTGCTGCCCCGGCGTCCAGTACATCCCGGCGAACTCGGGACGCGAGAGCACGGACGTATGACCGGCCCGCGTGAGCGACAGCTCCAGGTGCAGGTCCAGCGCCCACGGGTCAAGGTCGAGCAGGTACGGCAGCACCGCGGGCTCCTGCGCTGGCGGTGCCGTTCGGGCCGCCGCCAGTGCGGCCAGCGGAGTGACCCAGCCCGACACCGAGGTGGCGAAGCTCTTGCCCAGGAACGGCCCTAGCGGGACGTACTCCCAGGCCTGGATGTCACGGGCGGACCAGTCGTTGACCAGCACCACCCCGAAGACGTGGTCGGCGAACTGCGCCGCGCCGACAGGTACGGACAGCTGCGACGGCTCCCCGACGACGAAGCCGACCTCGACCTCTACGTCCAGTCGCTGGGACGGACCGAACGTGGGTGCCGAGTCCGGTGCCTTCTGCTGGCCGCAGGGTCGGACGATGTCGGTGCCGCTCACAACCACCGTGCCCGCCCGCCCGTGGTAGCCGATCGGCAGGTGCTTCCAGTTCGCCGGCAGCGCCGCCGCGTCCGGTCGGAAGATATGGCCGACGTTCGTCGCGTGGTGCTCGGAGGAGTAGAAGTCGACGTAGTCGGCGACCGTGAACGCGAGCGCGTGCCGGGCGCCGGCCACCGGTCGCAGATGAGGGCGTACGAGCGGCTCCTGCGCCGGGTCCTGCAGCAGCGCGGTCACCCGGTCGCGTACCTGCTGCCACACCGCGGGCCCGGCGGCCAGCAGTGGGTCGAGGGTGCCGTGGTCGAAGAGCCCGAGCTCTCGCAGGTCCTGCGGGCCGGAGAGCATGAGCGCGTGGTCACCGATGGCGACACATGCCAAAGGCTCCTCGTCACCCCACGCTAAGACCCCATAGGGTAGGTGCTGCAACGGGAATGGGGATCCGTTCGGGACATCAACCCAGCTGTGAGCGGTCATCGGTTGTCCTCGAGCAGGCCCAGGGACACCAGGTCGCCGATCGGCTCACGCAGGCTGCACGTGCCGAACGAGGTGAAGGCGGCGCGCACCGTCGCCGGTCGGCAGCTTCGCAGCGGCCCGAGGACGGCAGTGGGATCGGTCGCCGCCAGAACAACCGCCAGGTCTTCCGGGCTCGCGCCGTCGCACGCAAGGGCGGTCGCCGCCAGGGCGTTGAGGAACCCGTGCTGGCGCAGCCCCGTGTCCGCGTCCGGGTGCGGCAGGGCGCGGTGCAGACCGGCCGTCAGCTTGAACGGGACGCGTCGCTCGACAGCAGCCACGATCTGGCTCGCCAGCTCTCCCGGCGACGGGATGTCGGCCTCGGTCGGGCCTCCGGTGCGGAACTTGGCCCGTTCGGCGCCGTCCTGTGCGAGGACGTCCAGGGCACCCTGCCACCCCGGCACGCGAGGGATCTCGACGGCGGTGGGAACCGAGAAGTTCAACGCCTCCAGCACGTGTCGGGTGAACACGGTCGGATCGCCGTCTCGTGGTAGTGCGATCTCCAGTCCGACGACCCGGACCCGTTCGTCGTCGGCGAGCAGGTGCTGGGCCTGCTCGACGCCGAGAACCCCTCCGTCGGCGAGAAGAACGACACGGATCGGGTCCCCGCTCGAACGCAGTGACTCCAGCAGCTGCGAAACGCGCGAGGTCGGGCACAGGAACGGGCCGACCAGGTCGACGTACGAGCTCCGGGTCATCGCGCGGTGGGCTCTGATGGCGTCGGGCATGGGGGAGCTGCCCGGGGGGAACAGTGCGGCGTCGTCGAAGAGCTCGGTGGCCAGGGCACGCCAGTGGTCGAGGTCGACGGGGGGGCTTGACACGGTGGTCACCGTAACCGACCGTTCTATGACAGGACAGGTGAGGCCGGTTATCGGACGCGACGGTGCGGTAGAGCCGCAACTGGGCGACGCGGGCCGCCGTGCTGTACGGCCGTGCAGCCGAGTGCCGTGCTGCCAGAGGAGGGTGACATGCCGTACTACCGCCGCGTCGGGGAGATCCCGCCCAAGCGTCACACCCAGTTCCGTCGACCCGACGGCGGGCTCTACGCCGAGGAGCTGATGGGCGTCGAGGGGTTCCACAGCGAGTCCGCGCTGCTCTACCACCGGCACCTGCCGACGGCGATCGTCGATGCCGTTGCGGTGCCTGAGTCAGCGGATTCGCTGGAGCCGAACAGCCCTTTGCTGCCCAGGCATCTGCGCACTCACGAGATCGATGCCGCTGGTCAGGATTTCGTCTCGGGGCGCTCGGTCCTCATGGGCAACGGGGACGTACGCATCGCGTACGCCGCCGTGAGCGAGCCTGGCCCGCTCTACCGCAACGCCATCGGTGACGAGGTCCTCTACGTCGAGTCGGGCAGCGGCCGGCTAGAGACCTTGTTCGGAGTGCTCGACCTCGTGCCCGGTGACTACGTCGTGATCCCCACGTCCACGACCCATCGAGTGGTGCCCACCTCCCCCGATCCCTTGCGGCTGCTCATGGTCGAGGCGACCGGCCACATCGCCCCGCCGCGGCGCTACCTGTCTGCGCGGGGTCAGCTGCTGGAGCACTCGCCCTACTGTGAGCGTGACCTGCACGGGCCTGGGGAGCCTCTCCTCGTCGAGGCCGAGGACGTCGATGTCCTGGTGCGCTCCCGGCAGGGGATGACGCGGTACACGTACGCCCACCACCCCTTCGACGTCATCGGCTGGGACGGCTGCCTTTACCCCTACGTCTTTTCCATCCACGACTTCGAGCCGATCACCGGGCGGCTGCACCAGCCCCCACCGGTGCACCAGACCTTCGAGGGACCGAACTTCGTGATCTGCTCGTTCGTTCCCCGCCTGTTCGACTACCACCCGCTCTCGATCCCGGCGCCGTACAACCACGCCAACGTCGACAGCGACGAGATGATCTTCTATTGCGCCGGAGACTTCATGAGCCGCAAGGGCGCCGGGATCGCGGAGGGCTCGATCTCGCTGCACCCGGCCGGGTTCATCCACGGCCCGCAACCTGGCTCGGTGGAGGCTTCGATCGGGGCGCACGCCACCGAGGAGCTGGCCGTCATGGTCGACACGTTCCGGCCGCTGGACCTAGGTGCGGCCGCGCGCCAGTGCGAGGACCGCGGGTACGCCTGGACCTGGAGCGGTCGTGGTCCCACCAGCTGAGAACGAGACCCAGACCCCCTGACCGTCGGGGCGCGGTCCTCCGGAGGTGGTTGCTGGTCGACCTCTGACCCATCGTCCGGATAACGGCGAGATGGGTTGGCCGGGTCTCGCGAGAGCCGCCCGGATTACGGACGAAATCGGGCAAATCGGATAAGTCGGCCGGCTGAGGGCTCAGGCCTGGGCAGGATCTGCCGAAGAAATTTGGGTATGGCCCACCGACCGCGGCGGGGCCTCGGGTCGTGTCTGCAGGCCCTGGGCGTACGACAAGTCGTGGCTGCCCGCACGCGGGCGCCGCAGGACCTCCAGGAGCCTGGCACGCATGCATCCCTTCGCCCGAACCGTCTCGGAGCCCTCGACCCGCCGGCGCCGCTTGGCCGTGCTTGTCGCTACCCCGGTTGCGGCCATGGCGTTGACCCTGCTGCCGGCGCTCAACGCCGGTGCAGCGACCGAGCCGCCGCCGGCGAGGATCATGTCCGGGTGGATGCCGTACTGGACCACCTCGTCATCGCTGGCGACCATCACAACGAACAAGGCGCTCTACAGCGAGGTCTCGCCGTTCTGGTACATGCTCACCTGGAGCCCGGCCGGGGGCAGCGCGATCTACCAGCAGGTCAGCAACAGCTCCAAGGTCACCGCCAAGACCACGTTGAGCTCCCTCGGGGTGGCGGCCTGGCCGACCCTGACCGACGGGATGCCCGCCCGTCGGCTGTCCGCGATCATGCAGGTCACCGCCACCCGACACAAGCTGGTCTCGCAGCTGGTGACTCTCGCGGTCAGTGAGGGCTACCAAGGGCTGGACCTTGACTTCGAGAAGTTCGCGTTCAGTGACGGCTCGTCCACCTGGGCCCAGACCCGCCCGGCGTGGGTGCAGTTCGTGAAGGAGCTCGCGGCCGGCCTGCACGCCAAGGGCAAGAAGCTGTCGGTCACCACGCCGCCGCTGTGCAACATGAACAGCACGTGCGGGCCGACCACCGGCTACTGGGTCTACGACTGGAAGGGTGTCGGGACGTACGCGGACGTCGTGCGCATCATGGCGTACGACTACTCGTGGGATACCCCCGGACCGATCGGCCCGTTCGGATGGGCCGAGGCCAACGTGGCGTTCGCGGTCTCCCAGATGCCGGCAGGCAAGGTCGAGCTCGGTGTTCCGACGTACGGCCGTGACTGGGTCGCCCGCGACGCCAACAACAAGTTGGTTGTGGTCGGCACGTGCCCGACCAACGTGACGGTCGACTTGGGCAAGCACGAGTTCGACAGCGTCAATGCGCCGGCGGTCCTTGCGGCGCGCGGGCTCACCAGCAAGAACGTGTTGTGGGACAACACATACAAGGAGAGCACGTTCCGTTACAACCGTTACTACACCGGAACTGTCATCTCCCCGACGACCAAGAAGCCCGTCGCAACGACCTGCCGGGTGGCTCACGAGGGGTGGTACGCAGACTCGCGCGCCGTCGTGGCCCGCGCCAGCCTGGTCGGCAAGTACAAGATCCGCGGCATAACGACGTGGACCATCGGTGGTGAGGACCCCGCGCAGTGGGCCCCGCTGACCGCCTACGCACGGTCCCTGACCGCCACCAAGACCGTTCAGGCGCTGCCCTCCGTGAGCACGAAGGTCGCCGCTGCCGTCCCGTACGGTGCGGCCACGACCGTTACGGTCACGGCCGCAGTGCCCGCCGGGACGAAGGCGGCGCTGCTGTGGCGCCCGCTGGGTTCCTCGACATGGTCGACGGTTGCGACCGGGACCCTCAACGCAAGCGGGGTCGCGTCCTGGAGCCGGCAGATCGTGGCCTCGGGGTCGTTCCAGGTCTATGTCGTGGGGCCCAGGTTCGGCCCGGTTGTGAACGTGAAGGCTGTCGCCCGGGCAACCGGAACCGTCTCCTCGACCGCACCGCGCGCCGGGACTGCGGTCACGATGACCGTCGCGGTCGCTCCGGCACGCGCCGGCCAGATGGTCTCGCTGCAGCTCTGGGTGCCCTCGCGGTGGGTGACGACGGCGGCGGCGCGAACCGATGCCCGCGGCCGCGCGACCTTCACCAAGATCGGCGGGCGGCCCGGCTCGTTGTACACCTACCGCGCTGTCGTGGCCACCTCGGCCGGCATCGTCGGCACGACCTCCCCCTGGATGCGCTTTCGCACCAGCTGAGCGATGAAAGAGCCCGCGGTGCGCTTGACGCACCGCGGGGCACCTTCATCCCAGGGCGGGCGGGTCCGGCCGGGCTCTGGCCCGGCGGCTCAGTCCGACGGGCGCAGGCAGACCTCCGGCAGGTCGAACCAGCGCAGGTGCTCGAAGTCCGCGCTGAGCTCTGTGCCCGTCCCGGGATCGGGCTCGACGGTGTCCGGCAGGTCGGCCAGCAGGGCACGGGCCTCGCGCAGGTGCCCCGCGAGCGCGGACTCCGGAGCCCGGTCCTGACGGCGCGGGTAGCGCAGCACCCCGGACTCGTCGTAGTGCAGCTGGTCCAGGCGAAGGGGTGGCTCGACGGTGCCGGCACGATGGTGCCACAGGCCGGTCGCCGGATCGAAGCGATACTGCGGCAACAATTTCCAGCCACTGTCAGCTAGCAGGGCGACCGCCTCGACGACGTAGCGGAAGGCGGCGTCACTGACGAAGTAGTTGAAGTTGACCCGTACCCAGCCGGGCTTGATGCCCTCGCAACCGCCGGTGATCTCGCGCTCGAACTCGTGGGAGCGTTCGAGGTCGATGCCCAGCAGGCGGTGTCCGTACGGGCCCGCGCACGAGCAACCGCCGCGACTCTGGATCCCGAAAAGGTCGTTGAGCGCGGACACGACGAAGTTGTGGTGCAGGTAGTGCCCGCCGGGGCGGCGGATCACGAACGAGACGATCGAGAGGCGTTCGGCGCTGGGGTTCCCCAACACCTGGATGGCCGGGTGGGCATCCCACGCTGTGACCGCCCGGCGCAGGAAGTCAGCCTCGTGGGCCCTGATGACCTCGACCCCGACCGCGTCCTTGAGCGCGAACACCAGCCCGGCGCGGATTGACTCCACGATGGCCGGGGTGCCTGCCTCCTCGCGGTGCGCCGGGTCGGAGAGGTACACGTGCTCGAGCGGGTTGACGTACGCCACGGTGCCGCCGCCGACCACGTCCGGCACGCTGTTCGTCAGGATCCGACGGTCCACCACCAACACCCCAGGGGTACCGGGGCCGCCGATGAACTTGTGCGGGGACAGGAAGATCGCATCCTTGCGGCCAGCAGGATCGCCGTCGCGGGGGTTCATCTCGATGTCGACGTACGGTGCTGCCGCGGCGAAGTCCCAGAAGGACAAGGCGCCGTGCTCGTGCAGCAGCCGGGTGATCCGATGGGTGTCGGTCACGATGCCGGTGACGTTGCTGGCTGCGCTGAACGAGCCGATGAGCAGCGGTCGGCCGCGGTAGCGCTCGAGCTCCGCGGTGAGCTGGTCGACGTCGATGTGGCCGTCGCCATCCTCGTGGATCGTCACCACGTCCGCGATCGACTCGCGCCACGGCAGCTCGTTGCTGTGGTGCTCGTACGGGCCGGTGAACACGACCGGGCGCTCGTCGGCGGGTATCTGAGCGCTGAGGCCGTACCTGGCGTCAAGCTCGGCCGGCAGCCGGATCCCCAGGATCCCGACGAGCTTGTCGATGGCACCGGTCGACCCGCTGCCGGCGAAGATGACGACGGTGTCGTCGTCACCGTTGACCGCGTCGTGGATGATGCGCCGCGCGTCCTCCCGAAGCCGGGTCGTCTGCAGGCCGGTGCCGCTGCTCTCGGTGTGGGTGTTCGCATACCTGGGCAGCACCTCGTCGCGGATGAAGTCCTCGAGGAACCCCAGGGCGCGCCCGCTTGCGGTGTAGTCGGCGTACGTGACCCGTCGCGGACCGAACGGGCCGTGCATCAGCTGGTCGTCCCCGATCACCGCATCCCTGATCCGGGTCAGCAGAGCCGGTTCTGGCAGTGCCGGGTCTCGCGGTGGCACCCGGCACCCGGTGTCGATCGGGTCAGTCCCCA
>JBDTDW010000240.1:0-4621 GCA_039922855.1 Candidatus Nanopelagicales bacterium
CATCGCCTGCCTGGGCATGGTGATCGCCGGTGGCGCGTCCGTGTTCTGGCCCCGCGCAGAGCTGCAGGCCGACGTTGCTGCGCTCGGCGCGCAGTAGCCGCGCGGCCTACGGGCGGGTCCGCTCAGCCCGGCTTGGAGTTCAGCCACGTGCTGGGGCCGATCACGATGACCGGGCGCAACGCGGGGTTGAGCCAGCGCAGGATCGCCCGCATCCAGGCCGGCGACACCGAGACGCAGCCGGCGGTAGCGCCCGTCCCGGACACATGCAAGAAGATGCCGCTGCCGCGCCCGACCACCGGGTGCGGCCGGTTGAAGTCGATGACCGCCACGTAGTCGTACTGAGTGCCCATCGCGACGAGGTGCTCGGAGGAGCGCGGGCCGGTGGTCGTGAGCGCGAAGCCGCCCTGGGACCCGCGACGCATCTGGTTGTAGTACGCCGACAAGCGGTCCTCGACCCACCAGTCGTCGCTCGTGAGTCGGTGGTAGGCCAGCTTCGTGCCCGGATTTGCCGATCGTCCGAACCCGCTGGTGATGTAGAAGATCCCGGCTGGGGTGGTGTAGGTGTCCTGGTGACGGAGGGCAGCCTTGACCAGGCCGTTCGCGCCGAGCCGCGCCGGGACGGAGTAGGTCTTGCGCCAAGGCCCGCCGACGGCGCGTACGTACAGCGACAGTGTGCCGCGGGTGCTGCGCCAACCGCTGGCCGTGACCACGATCAGCTCCCGCGTCGATGCCGGTATCCCGCCGTCATAGCGCTTGAGTCCCGGCGCCGGGGGAGCCTTGGCGGCGGGCGCCGTGGCGGCCTTGGCGGTGGTGATCGATGTCGTGGTGATCGATGTCGTGGTGATCGAAGTCGTGGTGATCGATGTCGCCGTGGCCGGCTCCCATGGCGCCATGGCCAGGACCACCGCCGCCACGGTCAGGACAGCGGCCAGCATTGTCGGCGACGTGCGGACCTGGGTCGCCATCTCGTGCCTCCGGTGATCCACGGCCTCGGCGGAGACCGGAGGCACGACGGTATACCGCGGACCCTGGAGGCCTCGGAACGCCACGTCGCCGGCCCGTACCTTGCCGGGGGCGCAGTGGTGAGGGGCAGTGTTCCCCGGTTACGGTACGAGCATGATCACTGTCACGATCTGGTCGGACATCCACTGCCCATGGGCCACCACGGTGATCCACCGGCTGCGAGGCGCCCGGGACGCGGAGTTCCCCGACGTCGTCCTGGACCAGCGCCCTTGGCCGTTGGAGCTGGTCAACCGGGAGGGCACCCCGCAGAAGGTCGTGGTTCAAGAGGTCGCGGTGCTCGCGAGCCACGAGGAGGAGCTGTTCAGCCGGTACCGGAACGACTCATGGCCCTCCACGTTGCTGCCGGCGTTCGAGCTGATCGCCGCCGCCCGACGGGTCCACGGCCTGCGGGCGGCCGAGGACGTCGACTACGCGCTGCGGGTCGCGTTCTTTCGGGACAGCGTCGACATCGGGATCGAGGACGGCCTGGCCGGCGCTCTGGAAAGGGCCGCGTCGATCAACCCGGCGATCGACCCCGACCAGGTTCTGGCCACCTGGCGCAACGAACCGGTGCGAGCAGACGTCATGGCCGACTACGAGCGCAGCAAGGCACTGCCGATCCAGGGCAGCCCCCAGGTCTTCTGGCCCGACGGGTCGACCACCCACAACCCGGGACTGACCGATCACGAGTGGGTCCGCGGCATCCCGCGCCTGCGTAGCGACGACCCGGCCGCCCCCGGCGACCTGCTGCGTGCCTCGATCCAGAGGCTGAGCCCTGGCGGCTGACTCCTAGAACTCCGACGGCAGCTCCATCGGCTTGCGCTGGAAGTACGCTGCTCCCTTGCGCCAGTAGATGACCATCGGGACCACGCCGACGATCAGCGCACCCAGCCCGATGACGTCCACCACAGGTGACAGGTTGGGGATCGACTCGATGAAGATCCATACCATGAACAGGGAACCGATCGCCGGCCACAGCCCGATGAACAAGAAGTTCTTCACTGACTTGAAGATCACCTTTCGGTAGGCGACGACGACGGCGGCTCCGGCCAAGGCGTAGTAGAACGCGATCTGCAGACCGATCGAGCTGATGGCGTCGCTGAGGATCTGGCCGACGCTGCCCAGGAAGTTCGACCCGATGAACAAGATGAGCGATACGCACGTGACCACGATTGTCGCGAACGCGGGAGTGCGCCAGGTCACGTGCGCGCGGCCGAATGCCTTCGGCAGCGTATGGTCCCTTCCCATTGCGAAGAGCGTGCGGGTGACCTGGATCAACGTGGTCTCGAGGGTGGCGATCGTCGACAGCATCACGGCGACGATAAGGATCTTCCCTCCCACCCCGGGCCAGATCACGTCACCCAGGACGCCCAGGACGTTCCCGCTGTTGTTCTGGATGGTGTCCGCCGGCAGCTCGACCTGGATCGCGATCGTGAAGACCTCGAAGAGCAGGAAGACGATGATCACCCCGATGATCCCCCCGAGACCCGAGCTCTTGTGGGCGTTCTCGGTCTCCTCGTTGAGGTTTGCGCTGACGTCCCACCCCCAGTAGTAGAAGGCGGCGATCAGGGCGGAGGCAACGAAGCCGTCAAGACCCCCGAAGTGGCTGAAGCCCAACCAGCTCCACGAGAACGACGGGCCGGCGTGGGCGCCCCCCGCGGCGTGGAAGATCGCAAGGAAGGCGAACAGCACGAGGATGGCCACCTCGATGCTGGACATGATCCACTGCGCCCTGGCCGTCACGCGGACACCGACGAGAACGCAGCCGGCCATCACCAGGAACCACACGGCCCCGATCGAGGTGACCAGAGCGACGTTCCCTGTGTTGTCAGGGCTGAAGAGGGACACGGTCGCGGAGCCGGCAGGCAGCGCCCCGGCCACCATGAAGATGGTGGCGGAGACCACCAGAGCCCACCCGCACAGGAATCCCAGGATCGGGTGCAGCGCCCGGCCCACCCACGCGTACGCGGCTCCTGCGTTCACGTCGGCGCGCCCGAGGTAGGAGAAGGCCCACGCGATGCCGAGCATCGGGATGCCACACCACAGCAGAGCTGCCGGGCTTGCCAGTCCGGCCGCGGCGATCAGCACGGCGGTGGTCGCCGCGATGGAGTACGCGGGCGCACTTCCGGCCACCGCCATCACGACCGCGCCGGCTGGGGACACCCCGTCGGCCTGGAGCTCGTGGTGCGCTTCCTCGGTGGGAGGTGGCGAAGATGTGACTGCCATGTCGTGCTCCATCGTCGGCCCCGTGTGACCCCCGACGGGAAGTTAGCACTACCGAGATCGCGTCACAGGTATTTGTGAATACCCGTTCCGTGGGCGTGGCGCACCGTTGTTATCGTGCGCCACGTGTCGTCATCACGGACCCCTGTGGCCGTCCCGGGTCGATGCGATCGAGGCAGGCCTGCGACAGTCGACAGTTGCGGGAGACTTCCGTGACCGAAACTTGGCTGCTGCAGGCGAACCAACCGGTACGCCGGGTCGAGCGAGCCCCCGATGCGGTCCTCGCCGCCGACACCTGGCCGCGTACGGTCCCAGCGGTTCAACAACTGCTCGCCGACGGGTTGGACCTCACCTCGCTGACCGTGCTCGTGGGTGAGAACGGCTCGGGCAAGTCGACTCTTGTGGAGGCTGTCGCGCTCGCATTCGGCATGTCGGCCGAAGGTGGCTCGACCGGTGCCCGTCACCAGACCCGGGAGAGCGAGTCCGCCCTGCACAAGGACCTACGTCTGGTCCGCGGCGCGACGGCGAGCCGGTGGGGCTTCTTCCTGAGGGCAGAGACGATGCATGGCTTCTACACCTATCTGGAACAGAACCCGGGCGCACACGACCCGGCGTTCCACGAGCTGTCGCACGGGGAGTCCTTCCTGGCGATCCTGAGCTCCCGAGTCGACGAGGACGGGTTCTACGTGCTCGACGAGCCCGAGTCCGCTCTCTCGTTCAGCGGCGTCCTGGCGCTCGTCGGGCTGCTGCTCTCGGTCACGCGGGGAGGACGCGCCCAGGCGGTCGTGGCAACTCACTCGCCGCTGGTCGCGGCCATCCCCGGCGCCCGCCTGCTGGAGGTCGGGGAGTGGGGGTGGCGCGAGTCGACCTGGGAGGACCTCACGCTCGTCGCGCAGTGGCGCGGATTCCTGAGCAACCCGGAGGCGTACCTGCGCCACGTCACCTCGATCTGAGCGTCGGTACCGCAACTTTCAGAGCTGCGTCAGCGACCACGCCGGCGTCGGTGACCGCGTCGACTTGGTCGGGCAGCGGGAGCGAACCGGCGTCACAGGTCGCAGTAGAGCGCGAACGTATCCCTTGCTGCTGGCGGCCGGCTCACCGCATTCCCGCGGCGCGCTGACGTCCGTCCTTGTTGGTAGCTACCGCTTCAGGCCAGGTAGCCCAGGAGATCAACAATGTAGTGCGTTGGTCCACCAGCACCGGTCACGGTCACCGTGCGCGCGGTCGACAGCGACGCGGTTGCCGCGTTTGCGAGCGTCTGGGCCGCCGCGTACCAGTTGATAGAGCTAGTGCCGCCGGACCCGAGCTTGAGGTAGCCCGAGCGTTCGGTCTGCGTCACGGTCAGATTGAGCAGCACGCCGGTTGCACCTGCGGGAACCTGCGCTGCCAGGCTGTG
>JBDTDW010000241.1:0-3314 GCA_039922855.1 Candidatus Nanopelagicales bacterium
GTCCGAGGTGACCGCGAGGGTGTCGGGCTACGCCGGCAGGTGCACCGTGACGACGGCGCCGCCGTCGTTGGCCAGGGTCAGGTGACCGCCATGGGACTCCACGATGGCCCGCACGATCGCCAGGCCCAACCCACTGCCTCCGGTGGCACGGGACCGGCTGGCATCTCCTCGAGCGAACCGTTCGGTGGCCCGAGGCACCAGCTCGAGGGGGAAGCCCGGACCGGTGTCACGGACCTCGAGCTGCACCTCGTCCCCGATGCGCAGCACGCTCGTTGTAACGGTCGTTCCCACGGGCGTGTACGCCGCGGCGTTGGCCAACAGGTTCGTGACGACCTGGTGCAGTCGAGCGGCGTCCCCGGTCACAGCGACGGCAGAGCCGACCGGGCCGATGCGCCAGTCGTGGCTGGTGTCCACGGCCCTGGCTTCCACTACGGCGTCATCGACCAGCTCACCGAGGTTCACGGGCTCCTGGTCCAGCGGGCGGCCCTCGTCCAGCGAGGCGAGCAGCAGCAGGTCCTCCACGAGGACTCCCATCCGGGCGGCCGCGGACTCGATGCGTGCCGCCGAGGTCAGTGCCTGCTCGGGGTGGTCGCTGCCGGCACGTCGCACCAGCTCGGCGTAGCCGCGAACCGCGGCCAGCGGGGTCCGCAGCTCGTGCCCGGCATCGGAGACGAACTGCCGCAGGCGTTCTTCGGTGTCCTGGCGGGAGCGCAATGACGACTCGACGTGGTCCAGCATCGCGTTCACGGCCAGGGCGACCTGGCCGACCTCGGTCGCCGGATGACCGGAAGGGACTCGCGTCGGGATCGTCACGTCGCCGCGGTCCAGCGGCAAGGTGGCCACCTGTCCGGCAGTGTCCGCGACCCGGCGCAACGGTCGCAGCGAGCGTCGGATGAACCACGACCCGACAAGTCCCACGGCCAGCAGTGCGGCGACCAACCCCACGAGCTCGACGACCAGGATCGTGTGGGTGATCCGATCGACGCGTGAGAGCGGTTCTGCTGCAATGAGGGTTACTTGAACAAGGGGTGCTGGGTTGCCTTTGGCCTGCAACAGCGCTTGCATCGCAACTGCTCGTGACTGACCGAACTGCTGGAGCCCGATTGTGACGGGGCGGGATTGCGGGTCCGTCGACACGGAGGTCAGGCTAGCCACATCAGCGGTGCTGATGGGCTCTGGACTGTCAGGCGATGCAAAGTTCACGGTGAGGATCTGGACCGAGCCGTTGCTAAGAACCGCGTACACGATCGCACCCTGCAGCTGCCAGCTCCGGATCGCGTCCGCAGCTGCGAAAGGGCTCGCGGTCGGGCCCGCGTACTGACCGCCTGGAAATAGCGCTGTGTTGCGCACGGAGGTGAGCCCGTCGTCGACCTGGGCCACGAGCCAGCGGTTGATGACCAGGTACGTCGCCATCCCGGAGCCCACCAGCGCGACGGCGACCACCAGCATCAGACCCAGGACCAGTCGTTCCCGCAGTGGCATCGCTTCCCACGACGACCGGATCCGGGCGGTGCCGAAGCCCGCGGCACCTGATGGCGCACCGGGGCCGGCCGGCTCGGCGGACCCCAGCCTCTCGGTGGGATAGAACGGCAGGCCCTCGGGCAGGGGTTGCGAGACGACCGGCGGGTCGCTCGGGCTGGGCAGGGCCAGCTCAGCCATGTGCGGCCCGGGGCGCCCGCAGCACGTAGCCGACCCCGCGCACCGTGTGGATCAGCGGCTCCCGGTCGGCGTCGACCTTGCGGCGCAGGTATCCCACGTATTGCTCGACGACGTTGCTGCGACCCGCGAAGTCGTAGTGCCACACGCGGTCCAGGATCTGGGCCTTCGACACCACGGTACGTGCGTTGATCATGAGGAAGCGCAACAGATCGAACTCGGTGGGCGTGAGCTCGATCAGGTCGTCGCCGCGACGTACCTCACGGCTGCGCTCGTCCAGGGTCAGGTCGCTGACCCGAATGATGTCGCCGCTGTCGCCGAGCCTGCCGGTGCGGCGCAGGACCGCCTGCAGCCGGGCCAGCAGCTCCTCCAGGCTGAACGGCTTGGTGACGTAGTCGTCGGCTCCGGCGCGCAGCCCGGCGACCCGGTCACGGGTGTCGCCCTTGGCTGTGAGCAGGACGATCGGAAGGCCCTCGTGCTCGGTACGCAGCCGGGCCAGCAGGCTCACGCCGTCCTGCCCGGGCAGCATCACGTCCAGCACCGCGATGTCCGGGCGCAGGTCGCGCGCGACGCGCATGGCCTCGTCGGCGCTGCCCGCGGTCGCGGTCCGGCAGCCGTCGAAGCGCAGCATCGTGGCGACCATGTCGGCCAGGTCAGGTTCGTCGTCCACGACCAGCACGCGCACCGGCTCATCCCCCGAGGTACGCAGGTAGGACTGCGGGCTCTCCGTCGTCTCCACAGGTATTCCTCTCGTCGCGGGCGGGGAACCCGTCCCACAGTGCTTGAGCCTCGTCGACCCGGCCGGGCAGCAATCGGCTCAACAGCAATGGTGGCACTATCTGTGCTCATGCTGTGAGGGACCTGAGGGACCTCGCTGGTTCGCCTGCGAACTCGCTGTTCGTCCTCGGGGCCGTCGCGATCGCCGGGTTAGGGTGATGCCGTGATCACCAGGGTCGGCAGCCGAGCGGTCGTCGTGTCCATCGGCGTGCTGCTGGTCGTCATGCTCGTCGCCGGCCTGGTCGTCAGCGCGCTCTGAGCGGTTCGGCTCAGCTCGCCAGGAGCTGGCGCAGCACGTACTGCAAGATCCCGCCGTGCTGGAAGTATCCGGCCTCGGCCGGCGTGTCGATGCGCACCGTGGCCCCGAACTCGCGGGACCGAGAGCCATCGTCGACCCGGACAGTCACCTCGCGCGGGACCGTGTCCGCGCCGGCCAGCCCGGTGATGGCGTACGTCTCCTCACCGGTGAGCCCGAGGCTGCGAGCCGACTCGCCGGGGTGGAACTGCAACGGCAGCACGCCCATCCCGATGAGGTTGGACCGGTGGATCCGCTCGAACGAGACGGCCATCACGGCCTTGACCCCCAGCAGCAGCGTCCCCTTCGCGGCCCAGTCCCGCGAGGACCCCGACCCGTACTCGCTGCCCGCGACGACGATCAGAGGGACGCCTTCGGCGGCGTACGCGGTGGCGGCGTCGAAGATCGCCATCTGCTCGCCGTCGGGCAGGTGTCGCGTGACGCCGCCCTCGACGCCGGGCACGAGCTGGTTGCGCAGCCGGATGTTCGCGAACGTGCCCCGGATCATCACCTCGTGGTTTCCCCGGCGCGAGCCATAGGAGTTGAAATCCTTCGGTCCAACCCCGTGCTCGATCAGGTAGCGACC
>JBDTDW010000242.1:0-4889 GCA_039922855.1 Candidatus Nanopelagicales bacterium
CGAACTCGACGCGCTGATCCTGGACCAGGGTCTTGAAGCCGTCCATCTCGATCGCGGAGAAGTGCACGAAGACATCGCGCTCTGTCCCGTCGACCTCGATGAACCCGTAGCCCTTCTCCTGGTTGAACCACTTCACAGTGCCCTGCACGGTGGCGCTCCCTTGCGATCGGGGTGCAGGGCCGGCTGGTTGCCGATCCCCGGGTCGTGCGTCCTACCCACCCCGAACAGGGCAGAGAGTCCACGATCGTGCTGCGGGCTCTGCTCCCCGGCGCTGCGATCGAGCACGGGGCCTGGGAGCGTGCGTTGGTGCCAGCGTTACGTCGACCATTGCTCACCCTAGGCCACCGACCGACTACGCGCTGAGGGTCCTTCCGGGACGGTGAACGGCGAGCTCCGGGTGAAAGAGGAGCTCCTAGAGGACGGCCAAGACCTCGTCGACGTCCGGGCCCACAACCGCGGTGGGACCCACGACGGCCTCGATGGCATCGATGGTCTTGAGCCCGTCGCCGGTGTTGAGCAGCACCGTCTCGGCCGTGGGGTCCAGCGCGCCGCAGGCCAGCAGCTTGCGCAGCGTCGCGACCGTGACCCCGCCTGCTGTCTCGGCGAAGATGCCCTCGGTCTCGGCGAGCAGCCGGATCCCCTCGACCACCTCGGCATCGGACACGTCCTCGATGCCGCCCTTGGTGCGGCGTACGACGTCCAGTGCGTACGGGCCGTCCGCAGGGTTCCCGATCGCCAGCGACTTCGCGATCGTGTCCGGCTTGACCGGGCGCACGACGTCCTTGCCCTCCCGGTACGCCTGGGACACCGGGGAGCAGCCGGTGGCCTGGGCGCCGAAGACGCGGTACGCGGTGTCCGGGACCAGCTCCAGCGCCGCGAGCTCGCGCCACGCCTTGTCGACCTTGGTCAGCAGCGAGCCGGAGGCGATCGGGATGACCACCTGCGCCGGCAGCCGCCACCCGAGCTGCTCGGCGATCTCGTATCCCAGGGTCTTGCTGCCCTCGGCGTAGTAAGGGCGCAGGTTGACGTTGACGAAGCCCCAGTCCGCGGCGATGGGATCCCCGATCAGCTCACCGCACAGCCGGTTGACATCGTCGTAGTTGCCGGTGACCGCGATGAGGGTGCCGCCGTACGCCGCCGTCGTGACGGTCTTGCCCGCCTCCAGGTTGCTGGGGATCATGACGACCGAGCGCATACCGGCGCGGGCGGACGCCGCAGCAACGGCGTTGGCAAGGTTTCCGGTGGAGGCGCAGGCCAGCGTCGACAGGCCGAGGCGACGCGCGGCGCTCTGGGCCACCGCGACCACCCGGTCCTTGAACGAGTGGGTGGGATTGCCGCTGTCGTCCTTGACCCAGAGTCCACCGGTCATGCCCAGGGCCTCGGCGAGGTTGTCGGCCCGGACGAGCTTGGTGAAGCCCGGCGCCAGGTTCGGCTCCTGGCCCGCGTACGCCGCCACCGGCAACAGGCAGGAGTACCGCCAGATCGAATTGGGGCCGGCCTCGATCCGCGCCCGGGTCACCCCGGTGAAGTCGTACGCCACCTCGAGCGGACCGAAGCACTCCACGCAGGCGTACGCCGCCCCGAGGTCGTAGCGCGCGCCGCACTCCCGGCACGACAACGCCACGGCGGGACCGAACGGGGCGGCGCCGTCAGCGGGTGCACCAGCGACTGGGACGACAACGACGGAGGCCATGTCGCCCGGCGCGTTGCCGGCCGGGGAGGGGGAGGTCGTGAGAGTCATGAGCTGAGGCCTTTCTCCTCATCTTCCCGGCGCCGCAGTCGCGGACCGGACGGAGTTGGCACCTATCACGTGCGACTTCGGGCGCTGCGCGCCACAGGTCGTGCATTGGTTGCCGGGGCTTCACCGGGCCGTTCCCTCTGCCCCTCTTGATGAGATATGCGGTTGTACGTGCCGAGCAGACATCGCTCGCCAGCGTGCGTACCCGGCACCGCGGTGGCGGTGGACCGCGGTCCGATGGGTGAGACTGTATCGGCGGATCGGCTGCGATCCGTACCCGGTCCGCATCCTGGGACCGGGCCGGAGCCGCCGCAGCACGCAACGACGAGCGATGGGTTGGGGAGGTCACCGGTGCGGCCAGAGGTCGAGCGCTGGTTCCGGTCGCGGACCTCGCGGGCGGGCGACTGGCCGCTACCGGCCCTGATGGCGGCGAAAGCGGACACCGGGACGACGGTCAGCGTCGTGCTGCCGGCCCTGGACGAACAGGACACGGTCGGAGCGATCGTGACGCAGATAGTGACCGCACTCGGCGCGGGTGTCACCGCGAGCTGCCGGCTCGTGGACGAGCTGGTCGTCCTGGACTCCGGATCCCGAGATCGCACCGCCGCCGTCGCCGCGGCGGCCGGGGCCACCGTCGTGCATCGCGACGACGTGCTGCCCCGCATCTCGGCGGTACCCGGCAAGGGCGAGGCCATGTGGCGGTCCCTGGCGGCCACCACCGGCGACCTGGTGGTGTTCATCGACGCTGACCTGCGCTCATTCACACCGGCCTACGTCACCGGCCTGCTCGGCCCGCTGCTCACCGACCCGCGGACCGCGCTGGTCAAGGCCGTCTACGAGCGTCCCCTCGTCAACGGCGACGCGGTGATCCACGCCGGTGGCGGTCGGGTCACCGAGCTTGTCGCACGACCGCTGCTCAACCTGCACTGGCCTGAGCTGGCCGCCGTGGTGCAGCCGCTGGCCGGGGAGTACGCGGCGCGGCGGTCGCTGCTGGAAGCCCTGCCCTTCCCCTGCGGGTACGGAGTCGAGCTCGGCCTGTTGGTCGACACCCTGGAATCGGTTGGGCTGCAAGCGATAGCCCAGGTCGATCTGGGCGTACGACGGCACCGCCACCATGACGAGCAGCGGCTGGGGCGGATGGCGGCCGACATCATGCAGACCGCGTACTCCCGGCTCGCGGTCCAGGGCCGGGGCAGCGAGCAACACACGGCGACGTACGGCCTGGGGACGACGCTCGCGCAGTTCCAGCGGGTCGGGGACAACTTCGACCTCGTCGAGCACGAGATCGGCGGGCTCGAGCGTCCGCCGATGCTCACCGTCCCGGAGTACGCCGCCGCGCGTTGTCCGCAGTAGCCACCGGATGGCGACCACGCCTCACCAACGGCGGTTCAGCGCGGGTAGTCGGGGCCGAGCACGAGCACCAGGCGGTTCTGGGACATCGAGGGCAGAGGGGTTCGTACCGCTGCCGCGGCCCGTACGTCGGCACGCAGCGTGCGGGCCGCGACCGCGTAGCCGGCCGCGAACACGGTGGTCCGGTCCACGCCACCCCCGCGCCAGTTGCCGACCGAGACCACGGTCCACCCCAGCGCTCGCAGCGAGCGGGCTGCCCGCGCCGCCAGGCCGGTCCGGGTCGTGGCGTTGAGCACGACGACCGGGATCGACCGGTCGACAGCGACCTTGGCCGGAGCCGAAGTCGTCGACGCGGGGGCGGGCGACGCCGTGACGCGGGGGGCGGTCGGGCTCGGGTGCGCCGACGGGGAGGGCGCCGAGCCGGTCGGATGCGGCGTCAGGGTGGGGATCGGGGGGGCGACGACCGGGGGCTTGACCCGCGCCGCGCCCTGGTCGTGGTGAGACTGAAGCGTGTTCCAGGCGCCGGTCAACGCCATGATGATGAGCAAGACCAGGCCGAGAGCGGACAGCACGACCACCGGGGACGGTCGGCGCGGGGAAGCTTCGGGAGCTGGGGTGTACCAGTCAGCCACCGGCTCCTGCGGGTCCGACGCGGAAGGAGGCGCCGGATCCTCCGGCGCCGGTGTCACAGTTCGATGCCCAGGCGGCGCGCGGACCTGGCGCGCTGACGAGAGGCACGCATCCGGCGCAGGCGCTTGACCAGCATGGGATCGAACGCCAGAGCGGCCGGGGAGTCCAGCAACGCGTTCAGCACCTGGTAGTAGCGGGTGGCGCTCATGTCGAACAGCTCGCGGACGGCCTGCTCCTTGGCGCCGGCGTACTTCCACCACTGCCGCTCGAACTCGAGGATCTCGCGGTCGCGAGCGCTCAGTACCGGCGACGCTGCCACGTCGGGGTCAATCGCCCGTGCGCTGTCCATACCAACTCCTCGTGCCGGCGACCGGTGCCAGGCTCCACGAACGTGCTTGCCAGCCCCGGCGCCACTCTAGAGGGCGAATTGCACCGTTGTCATTCAGGGCGGCCGAACGGGGGACCTGATGACCGGCGGCAGCCTATCGCCACCCTGACTACCCTGACCCCGTGCTGAACCAGAGCTGTCGAGTGGTCCGGGCTGCGGCGCTACCCGACGACCAGCTCCCCCCTGACCCCCTGGACCCGGACCTCGTGGTGAGAGGTGACCCGCAGGTCCGTACCACCGAGCTCACCGAGGATGCAGCCGTGGCAGTGGGCATCTGGCAGCACTCCCCCGGCGTGAGCCGCGACCTCGAGGCGGACGAGGTGTTCGTGGTGCTGTCCGGGCGCGCCACCATCGAGGTCGCGGACGGACCGAGGCTGGAGGTCGGGCCCGGGGACGTCGGCATGCTGGCCGCCGGCTCCCGCACGGTGTGGACCGTGCACGAGACGCTGCGCAAGGTTTACGTGGTCCGCGGCTAAGTCCGCTCTCCTGCTCGGGGAGGCGCTGACGTGGAACGAGCCGGTCGGTGCGGTGATCGTGCTCGCCGGCATCGCTCTCGTGCACGGCATGACGCGACTGACCCTGCGCCGCAACCGGGCTCCGGCCTGGAGCGGCGCCGCCGGACCCGCGACGCAGGTCACGTGGCGAGCTGCTCAGGTATCCTCGCGACCGCGCCCTGCTCGCCGAGGTCGCCTTGCCGCCTTAGCTCAGTTGGCCAGAGCGTCGCTCTTGTAAAGCGAGGGTCGTCGGTTCGAATCCGACAGGCGGCTCCCAGGTGGGCGTCTA
>JBDTDW010000243.1:0-10087 GCA_039922855.1 Candidatus Nanopelagicales bacterium
GCCGCCGGCGTCGCCGACAAGTGCCGCACGGTCCCGCTGCCCGTCCTTAACGGAGCCGGCCCGCACGCCTCCGCGTGCCACCTCGTTGCCGCGACTCGCGCCGTCCCCTGAGCGGGTGCCGGAGACGGCAGGTCGGGCCGCCGAAGTTCGGTCAGAAGGGGTTGGTCCAGGCACGGTCTCCAGCGGCGTCGGTGACCGCGATTTGGCGGTACATCGCCACGCCGTCGGGTCGGACGCGGGTGATCAGCCCGTCCTCCATGAACTGCAGGACGCGTCCTTGACGCCGTCCGCCGCGGCCCACCGAAACGCTGGTGCCGTAATCGACATCACGGTGCAGCGGACCGGCGAGCAGGCCACCTCGACGCGGCCGTGATGCTGGAGCCGATCCATCCGGCGCATTGAAGAACCGGTCAGAACGGCAGCTCGTCGTCGTCTTCGGGTGGGGCCGAGGGTTCCGGCCCATCACCGGGTGCAGAGCGTTGCCCCTCGACCGGGATCTTGTCGGATCCTCGACTGGGTTGTCGACCAGCGCACCTCCCGGACGATCCATCGCAGTGAATATCCGATCCAACCGCACCGTCGTCATCTCGCGAAGTGCTGCATCGGAGGGTATATCAACAGTATAGAACGCTTGTTCACCCACATAAGACTTCTATCGACGACGTCCGTGTCGTCGGCGGGGACCTGCGGTTTCCCGCGAGAAGCAGACATCTATCGATCGTGGGCACGTTGATGCGACCGCAGTCGGAGTCGTCCATGGCTACACGGGTGGGACCGAGCGGCCTGTCCGGGCGCATGGCTTCCCATGCTGACCTGCATGGCGCATACTTACTGACTGGTGAGTCAGTAGCGGCAACTGTTGACGGCGAGGAGCTCCACGTGGTGCAGCCGTACGACGTCGCGATCGTCGGCGGGGGGCACAACGGCCTGGTGGCCGCGGCGTACTTAGCCCGAGCCGGGTTGCGCACCTTGGTCCTGGAACGCCGACACATCGTCGGCGGGGCGGCCGTGAGCGAGCAGCCGTTCGGACCCGACTTCACCGTGACAAGTCTGTCGTACGTCGTGTCCCTGCTGCCTCCGGCCTTGGTGCGCGACCTGGATCTGGTCCACCACGGCTACCACGTCTACCCCCAAGGCCCGTACTTCGCGCCGCGGGCCGACGGCCGGTATCTGCAGCTGCCGGACGACAAGGTCGCGCGGCGCGCCCAGATCGCTAAGTTCAGCGACAAGGATGCCGACGCGATGGAGCGCTGGGACGACTGGCTGGACGGCATGGCCAAGGTGCTCGGTCCGCTGCTCGGGGACATCCCGCCCAAGCTCGGGTCGCGCAGGCCGGGCGACCTGGCACGCCAGGCGCTGCTGCTGCGCCGGTTCACCGACGTCGACGAGCGCAAAGCGGTCGACATCACCCGCCTCATGACCTCCAGCATCAGCGACCTGCTGGAGGACTTCTTCGACTCCGACGCTGTGAAGGGCGTGCTGTCGGTCAGCGGCGTCATCGGGACCTGGGCCGGACCGCGCAGCCCGGGCTCGGCGTACGTCATGGCGCACCACCACGTCGGCGACATCGGCGACGGGCACATCGGTGCCTGGGGATTCCCCCGCGGCGGCATGGGCGGCGTCACCCAGGCGCTGGCCGGCGCCGCCCGTTCGTTCGGTGTCGAGATCCGCACCGAGTCCCCGGTCGCCCACATCACCACCGAATCCGGTGCGGTCACCGGCGTGGTCCTTGCCGACGGCACCGAGATCAGCGCGCCGACCGTCATCACGACCACGCACCCACAGATCTCGTTCCTGCAGCTCATGGACCGGGCCGACCTGCCCTCCGACTTCATCGAGGACATCGAGCGGTGGAGGTCGCGTAGCGGCACCGTGAAGATCAACCTGGCACTGGACCGGCTGCCGACGTTCGCGAGCCACCCTGAGTACGACCCGCAGGTGCACGGTGGCACCATCGTGCTGGCCGACAGCCTCGAGGAGCTCGAGACCTCGTTCCAGCAGGCCGCGAACGGGAGCCCGAGCACGCTGCCGTTCGCTGACATCTGCATCCCGAGCGTGTTCGACCCGACGCTGGCCCCCGAGGGCAAGCACGTCATGAGCATGTTCACCCAGTGGGTGCCCCACACCTGGAACGCCGAACCGCACACCGCCGAGCTCGAGGCGTACGCGGACCGCGTCCTCGAGCGCATGGAGACTGTCGCTCCCGGCTTCACCAACTCGGTGCTGCACCGCCAGATCATCGGCCCGCACACGATCGAGCACGAGTACGGGCTGATCGGGGGCAACATCTTTCACGGGGAGCTGTCCGTCGGGCAGATGTTCCACGCCCGCCCGGCAGCCGGCTACGCCGACCTGCGCACCCCCGTGCGCGGCCTGTACCAGGCCGGATCAGCCACCCACGGGGGCGGCGGCGTCACCGGCATCCCCGGCCGCAACGTGGTGCATCAGGTCGTGGCCGACAAGAAGGCGGCGCACCGTCGATCGCTGCTGCGTCTGCCAACGCGAAAGGAGGGCTTTCGATGACCGGGCTGCAGCCGGCTCTGGACCGCCACCACTACGTCAGCCCCGAGAGCTGGGACGTCGAACGCACGAAGGTGCTGCTCTCGCAGTGGACCTGCCTCGGACGGCTGGACGAGCTCGGACTGTGCGCCCCGGGAACGGCCGATCTGCTACCCAACCGGCGGGCGGTCACCGAGCTGCTCGGCGAGTCGGTCGTGGTCACCACCGACGGCGACGGTGGGCTGCACGCGTTCGCGAACGTCTGCCGGCACCGTGGTTCCCAGCTGGTGCCCGTCGACCCGCAGGCCGAGCGGCCCGCCACCTGCGGCGCCAAGTCGTTGCGCTGCCCCTATCACTCCTGGACGTACGACCTGACCGGCCGGCTGCTGCATGCACCGCACACTGACGGGGTCGCGATCGACCCGGACCAGTTCTCGTTGCACCGACTCTCGGCGGACTCGTGGGGCGGCTGGCTCTGGCTCAACGGTGACGCGAACGCTTCTCCGCTGTGGGACTCTCTCGCTCCGGTGCCCGAGAGAGTTCGGCGTTACCCGCTCGCCACACTCGTGCAAGGACAGCAGCTCACCTACGAAGTGACGGCCAACTGGAAGGTGCTCGCCGAGAACTACAACGAGTGCTACCACTGCGGCCCGGTGCACCCGGAGCTGTCCCGGCTCGTACCCGCGTTCGCCGGCGGCGGCGCCGACCTAGGTTGGGAGGACGGTATACCCCACCGCGAGGGCGCCTGGACGTTCACGATGTCCGGAACCTCCAACCGTGCCCCGTTCCCCGACCTGGACCACACCGAACGCGTCCGCCACAAGGGCGAGCTGGTCTACCCCAACCTGTTGCTGTCCCTGTCGGCGGAGCATGTCGCGGCTTTCGTCCTGCGTCCCCTCGACGTGGACCGGACCCAGGTGGTCTGCGACCTGCTGTTCGCCGCCGACGAGGCATCCCGCCCCGACTTCGACCCCTCCGATGCCGGGGAGCTGTGGGACCTGACCAACAAGCAGGACTGGGCGATCTGCGAGTCGGTGCAACGAGGTATGTCCTCGCGCTACTACACCGGTGGCTGGTACTCCCCGATGGAGGACCTCAGCCTGGACATCCGTCGTTGGCTGCTGCCACGTCTGGCTGCCGCTGCCGACAGCGCCTCGACCAAGACGGATGCCTGAGATGAGCACTGCGAAAACGTACGACCTGGTGGTGGTGGGACTCGGAGCACTCGGGAGCTCCACTTGCTGGCATGCGGCGCGGCGCGGGCTGTCGGTCCTGGGCCTGGAGCAGTTCGAGCTCGGGCACGACCGGGGCGCGTCGCACGACACCTCGCGGATCCTGCGCCACAGCTATCACACCCCTGCTTACGTCGACCTGACATTCGCCGCGTACGACGACTGGGCTGACCTCGAGGACGAGTCCGGCGAAGCGCTGGTGACGGTGACCGGCGGGATCGATCTGTTCCCAACAGATGCCGGAATCCCGATGAGCGACTACACCACGTCGATGGCAGCCCGCGGGGTGCCCTACGACGTGCTCGACGTTGACGCGGTCACCTCCCGCTGGCCACAGTTCCGACTCCCGGAAGGAACCGCTGCGCTGTTCCAAGGGCGCACCGGTATCGTGCCGGCCGCCCGCGGCACCACTGCGATGCAGCGGCAGGCGCAGCGCCACGGCGCCGAGCTGCGCGGAAACGCACGGGTCGAGGCGCTCGTGCCGCGAGTGGACGCGGTCGACGTGATGACGTCACAGGGTGTGGTGTCGGCTGCCAAAGTGGTGGTCACCGCCGATGCCTGGACTTCCGCTCTGCTAGTCCCGCTCGGATACGATTTGCCCCTGACCGTCACCGAGGAGCAGGTCACCTATTTCACCCCACCGGCTCCAGAGCTCTTCTCCGCCAGCGACTTCCCGGTATGGATCTGGATGGACGACCCGTCCTACTACGGGTTCCCAACCTACGGTGAGGCGACCGTCAAGGCGGCCCAGGACTGCGGTGGGCCCCAGGTCACCGGCGACAAGAGGTCCGGGCAAATCGACCCGGCGATGTTGGGGCGGCTGACCGACTTCATGGCCGGGCTCATCCCGGACTCCGGACCGGTCGCACGCTCAAAGCGGTGCTTGTACACCTTGACCCCGGATCGCGACTTCGTCGTGTCCGCCGTACCGGGCAACGAGAACATCGTGGTGGGTCTGGGCGCGGCTCACGGCTTCAAGTTCGCAGCGACGTTCGGTCGTCTGCTCACCGATCTCGTGACCACCGGCACCACGGACGCCGACATCTCGGCGTTCGGGCTGGACCGGCCCGGCCTGACCGACCCGTCGTACGACGCTCACTGGATGGTGTGATCGTGGGGTCAGTGCAGAGCGTCCGGAGTTATCCCCAGCTCGGCTGCCGCTGCGATCCGTACCCAGCCGGCGAGCTGTCGCTTGGTCAGCGTCCCGTGAACGAGCACCTGGACGGCAAGTCCGTCCAGCAGGCCAGACAGTCGCCAGGCGGAGGCGTCCGGGTCGGCACAGGTGAACTGGCCCTCGGCCACGCCCTCAGTGATCTGGGCCGCGAGCACGTCCTTCCACCGCAGGTCCAGCTCCCTGCTCGCGGCGCGCATGTCCGGCGATCGCAGCGACTCCGCCCACGCGTCGACCCAGATCGTCCACCCGGGTGCGTTGCCCTGCGGGGAGTACAGCGCGAGCACCCGACGGACCGCGTCGAGCGGGTCTCTGGCTTTGGAGATCGTGCGTTTCAGCCGGGCGAGGTCACGTTCGACGGCGTGCTCGAGCGCTGCCGCGAACAGTTTCTCCTTGGTGCCGAAGTGGTAGAAGATCAGGCCGCTGCTCACCCCGAGTGCAGCGGCCACATCGGTTACCCGCGTGCTCGCGAAGCCGAGTCGCTGCACCTCCTCGACGGCTGCGTCAAGGATCTCCTCGCGCCGCACGTCAACCTTCTGCCGACTCACGCGCCGACCCTACTGACCCGAGCCCGCCGATGGAGGACGACATGACTGCGAGCCACAACCGGATCTCAGATCTACCCGATGTGGGCTCCCCCGAAGTGCTCGCCTGGGATCCCGCACCGTTGGACCCGGACTCGTTGGCCGATGCCCTGCGCCCGTTCGGGCGTTCGACGATGCTGCCCGCGGCGGCGTACACCAGCGACGCAGTGCTGGCCTGGGAGCGGCGCAATCTCGTGGCCGGCACGTGGGCGTGCCTGGGCCGTACCGAGGACCTCCTCGGCGACTCCGTGACGCAGCGGGCGGTCATGGCAGGCGACATCCAGGTGCTGCTCACCCGTGACAGTGCGACGGGGGTGAGCGCAGCACTCGCAAACACCTGCCGGCACCGAGGGCACGAGCTGTTGCCGCAGGACGAGTCGGCAACCACGTCGTCGATCGTGTGCCCCTACCACGCCTGGTCGTACCGGCTCGACGGCTCGCTGCGCGCAGCCCCCGGCTTTCGTGACAACGCCGACTTCGCCGAAAGCGAGCACGGCCTGGTGCCACTGCCGCTGGTCGAGTGGCACGGCTGGCTGTTCGTCAATGCGACCGGCACGGCCGTCCCGTTCTCCGAGCACATCGGTGCGCTCGACGAGCTGATCGCTCCGTACGCGCCGCAGACTCTGGTCGTGGCCGCGCGGCACACGTACGAGATCGCCGCGAACTGGAAGCTGGTCGTCGAGAACTACCATGAGTGCTACCACTGCCCGATGATCCATCCGGAGCTCTGCCAGGTGTCCGTGCCGACCAGCGGCGACAACTTCGATCTACCGGGTGCGTGGGTCGGCGGCACCATGAACTTCAAGGGTGACGCCGTCACGATGTCGCTGGACGGCAGATCGCACGGCCGGCCGATCCCCACCGCGCCGCAGGAGACCGTGCTTTACGCCGGGATGTTCCCGAACCTGCTCGTCTCAGGGCACCCGGACTACGTGATGACCCATCGGATGGTGCCGCTCGCTCCGGACCGTACCTGGGTCGAGTGCTCCTGGCTGTTCCCAGACGCGGATATCGACCCGTCGTACGCTGTCGACTTCTGGGACATCACGAACCGGGAAGACTGGGGCGCCTGCGAGTCAGTGCAACGCGGCCTGGCATCGCCGCACTTCAAGCCCGGACCGTTCGCACCCAGTGAGGACGCCGTGCACCAGTGGGTCACGATGCTCGCCCGCGCCTACCGAGGAATCGCCCCCCACACCTGACGCCGCCCCGGCCTCCCTGACGTCACGTCAGCAGCTCGAGGATCGTGGCGTTGGCCATGCCACCGCCCTCGCACATGGTCTGCAGGCCGTACCGGATGTCGTTGTCACGCATGTGGTGGACAAGTGTGGTCATCAGGCGCGCACCCGAGCCACCTAGGGGGTGGCCGAGCGCGATCGCACCGCCGTTGGGATTGACCAGTTTCTCGGCGGCACCGATGTCGGCCAGCCAGGCGAGTGGCACGGATGCGAAAGCCTCGTTGACCTCGAACGCTCCTATCTCCTCGAGGTGCAGACCGCTCTTGGCCAGTGCCTTCTGGGTCGCGGGGATCGGCCCGGTCAGCATGATGATCGGGTCGGAGCCGGCGACGACCGCAGTAAGTACCCGGGCGATCGGTGTCAGCCCGAGCTCGTTCGCGCGTTCACTGGTCGTCATCAGCAGGGCAGCGGAGCCGTCCGAGATCTGCGAGGAGTTGCCTGCCGTGATGACCCCCCCGGGGTCGAACGCCGGCTTCAGGGCAGCAAGGGTCTCCACGCTGCTGCCGCGACGGATTCCCTCGTCGACGGACACGACACCGGCGGCGGTAGTGACTGCCGCGAGCTGAGAATCGAACCGCCCGTCGTCCTGGGCACGCGCCGCCTTCTCGTGCGAGGCCACCGAGAACTCGTCGAGCCGAGTACGCGACAGGCCCCACTTCTTGGCGATCATCTCGGCGCCGGTGCCCTGGTTGGGGAAGACGCCGTAGCGCTCGGTCCAGCCGGTCCCGGAGAACGGGTCGGACTCCGCGGAAAAACTGCTACCCATGGGGATCCGCGACATGCTCTCGACACCTCCGGCCACCACCAGGTCGTAGTGCCCGGCGATCAGACCGGCCGCCGCGAAGTGCACAGACTGCTGCGATGATCCGCACTGCCGGTCGATCGTCGTCCCCGGCACTGAGTCCGGCCAGCCCGCGGACAGAACGGCGGTGCGGGCGATGTCGAACGTCTGTTCCCCCACTTGCCCGACGCAGCCCCAGATCACGTCATCCACGAGGGCCGGATCCAGCCCAGAGCGGTGTGCCAGCGCTAGCAGGACATGCGCGGAAAGGTCGGCCGGATGCGTACCGGCAAGACCCCCGTTCCGCTTGCCCACCGGGGTACGTACGGCATCAACGATCACAGCGTCACGCATGCCTTAAGACTACCGTCGCGCAGAAAACGTATGGCGAACCGGTGGACTGCTCGAGAGAACGACAGTGCGGTCGGTCCCCAATCACGTTGGCGTAGCTCGCTGCGGACCGTGCAGCGTATGAACGAGGGCGCCGCTTCCTAAGAGCAAGAGCGACGAATCTTGTCGGCGCGCTGCGCGATCATCGATCCAGTCGCATCACGCGCGTTGCGATCGAACTGCAACGCCGGACCGCATACGTTGGTCAGAACGCTACCCGCATCGCCGCGAGCTGCTCGGCGACCTGGGCATGCGAGGTGGCGAAGACGCCCGGAAGTGCGGGCCGTCCCGACAGCAGACGGCATGCCTCCACGGAGTCGGCGGCCACCACGGCCACCGGATTTCCATCGCCGACCTGCCAGCCGCCCGCGCCGTGGCCAGTCAGTTCGAGGGTGAACCCTGGCCCGCTCCACGCGGTCGCCAGGTCGCGCACGACCTGGGCGACGACCTCACGCGAGCTTTTCGTTGTGGCAAGGGAACGACCCGTGGCTCGGGCGATGTCGACCCGGTGCATCCAGATGTCACGGGTGTAGATGACATCCACCAGATAGCTGACCTTGGAACCGGCAGGCAGCATCCCCTTCTTCGGAACCGGCATCCGGCGGATCAGAGCGGGCATCCGTCGTCGGGCCCGCACAGCAGCGGGACCCAGCGTCGCAAGCTCAGCACGTAGCTCGTCAGCCGTGCGATCGGTTCGGTCATCGATCTGCACCTGGTTGACAGCATCGAGCCATGGCATGTCCCGATACCGGCGCGATGCGGTGCGGCTGTGTCGTAGGAACACCCGGATCCGCTTGGAGTCTTCGCAGGCTCCTGCCACGTGAGCAGCGATGTCCCAGACCGTCCAGCCCCTGCAGTCAGTTGGTAGCTGCCAGTCGGTAGGGCGCAGTTCGCCGAGCAGAGTCAACAGTGCATCGATCTCTTCGGTGGCCACGTCGAAGGCCTTGTCCGGGGCGGTCTCCGTGATCCTCGCAGCCGCTTTGATGGTCGGCACAGTCATCGCTTCTTTCCTCTCGACACAGGGGTTGGCGCAGTCCCGTACCGGGCCAGATAGGTCTGCACAACTGGACCGATCAGCGCGAAGTAGCGACTGCTTGTGATCTTGGCCTTCGGCTCGTTGGCCAGCTGCTGGCTGATGAGTCCGGTGATCAGCACGTTCCACACGTCGACGAGCTCGTCGAGCTCGACTTTGCGGTCAAGGTAGCCACGCTGCTGCAGCGTGGTGAACGAGGCCCCGAGCCAGTCGAGCAGCCGCACCGCGGGTTCGTATGCCGAAGTCGAGGGCTCCCAGCCGGGGATCGGGCGCCAGAACATCAGCTGGGCGTATGCCGGATGCTCCAACGCCCAGCGGACAAAGCCGGTGGCCGCCTCCACCAGGAAGGCGCCGGCGTCTGTCGTCCGCACCAGATCGTCCTCGTAGGTGTGCATGGCCTCGGCGGCTTCGATCCAACCGCGCGCGAAGATCTCGTCGTGGAGGGCGTCCTTGGATCGGAAGTACACGTAGAGCGAGGGAGGCCGGATCCCCATCCGTCGAGCCACCTCGCCGAGGGTCATGGCGCCCGCACCCGATTCGGTCATCACCTCGAGGGCGGTGGCGACCACTTCATCGACGGTCTGCTGGTGCCGCAGCCGTCGACGGTCGACCGAGACATCTGCACTCATGGCGCTAGGTTATCCTAGCACCATTAGGACGAGCAAGCCTTTGGAGCGACCTATCGCCGCGAACGTGGTCGTTCCTAGAGCTGGAAGCGGTCCCAGGCGGCCGCGCGACCTGGCAGGTCCTTGCCGAAGCTGTCCGGGTTGGTACCCAGCGTCTCTGCACACTCCGCCGCGATCTTCTGTACGACGACTGTCAGCGCGAAGATCGATAGCGGTTCGCCCAGCTCCGTTCGGTCGAACCGATGAACGGCGCTGCCCGCCGCGGAGGCGACGGCGGCGAGATCGTCCAGGCGGCTTGCACCGGGCCCACCTCCGCTGAGGCAGACGAGTGCGTCGTCAGGACCCAGCGCCACGGACGGGCCGTGCAGGATCTGCTCGCAGGCTCCGCCCTCGGTCGCGACGTACGAGGTCTCCCGGGTCTTCAGCGCCCCCTCGCTGGCGGTCCAGGCGTTGGCGCCGACCCCGGCGAACTCCAGCAGCCGGCGTGGTGGGGTGACACCGGTGGGTCCCGCGCCCAGCTCGGCTGCCACTGC
>JBDTDW010000244.1:0-6489 GCA_039922855.1 Candidatus Nanopelagicales bacterium
CCCACTCGAACGGCCCGGGGTGGGTCTCGTCGAAGTCGTTGACGTCGAAGACCAGATTGCGCTCGGGTGAGGCGTAGACGCCGAAGTTGCTCATGTGGGCATCGCCGCACAGCTGGGTGTAGAGCCCCGTGTTCGGGGTACTGGCCAGGTCGGCTGCCATGACGAGCGCGGCGCCGCGGTAGAACGTGAAGGGGGACACCAGCATTCGGCCATAGCGGATCGGCACGAGCTCGGGCACCCGATTTGTGGCCTGCTGCTCGAGAAGTGCCACCGGATCCTGGCGAACACCGTTGCTGACCTCGTCGAGTGTGGCGAACGGGGTCCGGGCTCGGGCCACCTTGCCGACCGCCCGGCGCTCGGCCCGACTCGGGTGCGAGATCGCGGGTACGGCCACCTGTGCGCGGTCCTGGTCCTCGCGGTTCTCGGTCTTGGTTGCCATGGTGTCTCCTGCTCGGGGCCGTCGTACGTTCCCGGCGTGGTCGTCGGTCCTTACGAAGGGCGGGCGGTCCCGCTCACCCAGTGATCATCTCACCACGACGGGTGCCTGCGGGCACCCCCAAGGGGATGGCTGCTCGCCACGGTCCTGATAGGCAGCGATGGATACGCCGTCATGCCGCTGGTCATCGGCGCTGTCGTGGTCGCACACGTGTGCACCGAGTGGTTGCCGCCGCCGCCCTTGCGGTTGCTCGGACAGGATCAGGAAGCTGGTGCCGGGACGACCTGAGATCGCCGGGCCCGTTTGCACGTTGGGTCGCGCAGGGGCAGGTTCAGTGGCTGAACGCGGGGGTCTGGCCGTCGTGCACCGGGGCGGACTGGGCCTGCAGGCGAGGGAGCTGGCGTCGCAGGTCGGCCAGCAGGAGGTCGGCCATGTCGTGGCCGAAACCGCGCTTGACTACGACACGCAGCGCCGCCAGGTCGGTACGGTCCGCGGGAAACGTGTAGGCCGGCAACAGCCACCCTCGTTCTCGTAACGCGTTGGAGACGTCGAACACGGTGAAGTTGTCGATCCCGTCCTTGAGCTTGAACGCGAACACCGGCAGCTCGTCTCCGGCCGTGATGAGCTCGAACGGTCCCAGCTGTGCGATCTGCGAGGACAACCGGGTGGCGACCTCACGGGCATAGCTCTGCACCTTGCGGTAACCATCGAAGCCGAGGCGCAGGAAGTTGTAGTACTGCGCCACGATCTGGGCGCCGGGGCGTGAGAAGTTCAGGGCGAATGTCGGCATGTTGTCCCCGAGGTAGTTCACCCAGAAGATCAGGTCGGGCGGCAGCGCGCTCGCGTCGCGCCAGATCACCCAGCCGACCCCGGGATACACGAGGCCGTACTTGTGCCCCGAGGTGTTGATCGATGCCACCCGGGGCAGACGGAAGTCCCACAGCAGTTCTGGATCCAGGAAGGGTGCGATGAACGCCCCGGACGCGCCGTCCACGTGCACCGGGACGTCCACCCCGGTCCTTTCCTGCAGATCGTCGAGGACTGCGCAGATCTCCTTGATCGGCTCGTACGAGCCGTCGTACGTCGAGCCGAGAATCCCAACTACGCCGATGGTGTTCTCGTCACAGCGCGCGACAGCCTCCTCCGCCGACAGGTGGTACCTCGTGCCGGTCATCGGCACGAGTCGCATCTCGACGTCCCAGTAGTTCGCGAACTTCTCCCAGCACACCTGGACGTTGATACCCATGACGATGTTGGGCCGGTCCGCAGGCAGCCCGGCAGCGGACCGGGCATGCTGCCAGCGTCGCTTCAGCGCCAGGCCGGCAAGCATCGCGGCCTCGCTCGACCCGGTTGTGGAACACCCTGTCGCCTGCCCGGCATCCGGGGCGTTCCACAACCGCGCCAGGATGTCCACGCAACGGACCTCCAGATCGGCCGTCTGCGGATACTCGTCCTTGTCGATCATGTTCTTGTCGAAGCACTCGCTCATGAGGCGCTCGGCCTCTGGCTCCATCCACGTGCTCACGAACGTCGCCAGGTTCATGCGGGCGTTCCCGTCGAGCAGGAGCTCGTCGTGGATGATCTGGTACGCCATCGCCGGAGCCATCTGCTGGGACGGCAGCTCGTGGCGGGGCACCCCGCCCTCGCGAGTGAACATCGGGTCGATCGAGAGGAACTGCTCGGCCCGCGAGGGCTTTATCGGGTGCTTCATGGGCATGACTGTCCGCCTTTGGTACGAAGAAGTCGGGCCGAGCCGGCGCCGGTCAGCTGTTGCCGAGCTCCTCGGCCAGTTCCTTCTCGTCCGCCTCCGACAGGGAGGTCTTCAGCAGCGTGCCCCCATAGGCCTTCATCCCGTCGGCGAACTTGTCCTCGGTGATCTTGGAAGCCATGATCACGACAGCCGCGTGCCCGGGCTTGAGCATCGCCTGTACCTGGGACCGGAACTGATCGTCGATGCCGGACTTGCCCATCTTCCCGAACAGCGCGCCCATGGCACCGCCGAGCGCCAGGCCTACGAACGGGACGAAGAAGAGCAGACCGATCAGCATGCCCCAGAGGGCACCGGACGCCGCCGACACGCCGACGATCTTCTGCGGCGTCTCCACGTGGCTCTTTCCGTCGGCATCGACGGTCACGATCGCCAAGCCCTGCAGGCTGACCACGAAGTCCTTCTGCAGGTCCATCACCTCGTTGTACGCCGCGGTGGCCTGGGTGTGGTCCTCATAACCGATAACAATGAGCTCGGACATTTCTCTCCTTGGTTGTTGGCGGCTAGCGCGGTCGACTCGACTGTTGACGGCTAGCGCGGGCGCCACGATGGCATCACTATCGCAGACGACGGGAATCCTGCCGATCGGATGAAGTCGGCTCCGGCTGGGGCGACTGGTCAGCTGAGCAAGGTCGCGATCCGCTCGGCACCCTCGTGCAGCGCCTCGTCGCCGAGGGCGTACGAGAGCCGCAGGTAGCCCGGCGCCCCGAACGCTTCGCCGGGTACGACGGCCACCTCCGCCTCGTCCAGGATCAGGTCGGCGAGCTCGGCGGAGGTGGCCGGTGTCCGGCCGGCGATGGTGCGGCCGAGCACCCCCTTGACCGAGGGGAAGACGTAGAACGCGCCCTCGGGCAGCGGGCAGGTGACGCCGTCGACGCTGTCGAGGATCTTGGTGATCGTCTGCCGCCGTCGGTCGAACGCCTCACGCATCCTCGCGACGGCCGAAAGGTCTCCGGTAAGGGCGGTGAGCGCGGCGATCTGGGAGACGTTCGCGACGTTCGACGTCGCGTGCGACTGCAGGTTCGTGGCGGCCTTGACCACGTCCGCAGGCCCCAACATCCAGCCGACGCGCCAGCCGGTCATCGCGTACGTCTTCGCAACTCCGTTGACCACGACGCAGCGCTGGGCCAGCTCGGGCACGAGCGTGGGCATCGAGGCGAACCGGGCGTCGCCGTAGAAGAGGTGCTCGTAGATCTCGTCGGTCACCACCCACAGGCCCCGCTGCTCGGCCCAGCGTCCGATCGCCGCGACCTGCTCGGGTGAATACACCGAGCCGGTGGGGTTGGAAGGGGACACGAAAACCAACAGCTTGGTCCGAGCGGTCACGGCGGCGTCGAGCTGCTCGAGGCTGACCCGGTAGCCGGAGGTCTCGTCGCTCGCGACCACGACCGGGATCCCGCCGGCCAACCGGATGGACTCCGGGTACGTCGTCCAGTACGGCGCCGGTAGCAGGACCTCGTCACCGGGGTCGAGCAGGGTGGCGAAGGTGTTGTAGAGCGCGTGCTTGCCGCCGTTGGTCACCAGCACCTGGGAGGCGCTGACCTGGTAGCCGGAGTCCCTCGCGGTCTTGGCGACGATCGCCGCCTTCAGCTCGGGCAGCCCGCCCGCCGGGGTGTAGCGGTGCCAGCGGGGGTCCCGGCACGCGGCAGCGGCCGCGTCGACGACGTAGTCCGGCGTCGGGAAGTCCGGCTCTCCGGCCCCGAACCCGATCACCGGCCGACCGGCCGCCTGCAGCGCTTTGGCCTTGGCATCGACCGCGAGCGTCGCGGACTCGGTGATGGAACCGATGCGGTCACTGATGCGGGGGTGCGACGTTGCTGCGGAGTTCATGGGGTCCATCCTCGCGCGGCAGCGCGCCGGCGCCCAACGCTGTGCCACGATCTGGGACGGGTCGGTCGCAGCCGCCCGCACGCGCGCATTTGGGCCGCCCTGGCCGCCTCCCGTAGAGTGGGCCCTCCTGGTGGATGTCCACCCTGCGCGAGCGTGCCCGAGGGCAGGTCGCCCCGGGGGCTCGCCCGCCCAGGGTCGTAGCTCAACTGGTAGAGCACCGGTCTCCAAAACCGGCGGTTGCGGGTTCAAGTCCCTCCGGCCCTGCACGGACACGGTCACCCGACCGCGTCCAGGTCCACCCCGTCCCGGGGCACTCGGGCGCACCACATACCTGGAGGATGCGTGAGCGACACGCTGGGCGAGGCCGCGGTCCCGGAACGACGCGATCCCTCCGCCCCCGGGGGCCGGCCCTCACTGCCGGCTCGGGTGGCGCTGTTCTACCGGCAGGTCGTGGCCGAGCTGCGCAAGGTCATCTGGCCGACCCGCAAAGAGCTCATCACCTACACGTGGGTCTGCATCTTCTTCATCGTCGGTGTCGCCGCCATCGTTGCCGGCTACGACCTGGTCTTCACCAAGGGCGTCCTGAAGGTCTTCGGAAGCTGACCGCACCACCCCCCAACGGCAGCTCGTTGCCGCACCATCACCAAGGGAGCACCGTGTCCGACACCACCGCCAACGGCAGCGACTCACTCGTCGCGCCGCCGGTAACCGGGCTCGTCGACGCCGACGCCATCGAAGCCGTGGCATCGCACGACGCCGAGGTCGCGCCCCCTGAGGACTCGCCGGTCGAGCCGGTCGCGGGGGAGACAACTGACCCCGATGACGTCGAGGTCGACCTCACGTCGGGTCCTGAGGCGGACACGCCCGCGGAGGACCCGCTGGAGGCGTTCCGGGAGCGGATGCGCTCCCTGCCCGGCGACTGGTACGTGATCCACTCCTACGCCGGCTACGAGAACAAGGTGAAGACCAACCTGGAGAGCCGCATCGGCTCGCTGAACATGGAGGACTTCATCTTCGAGATCGAGGTCCCCCAGGAGGAGGTCCAGGAGATCAAGAACGGGGTACGCAAGACCGTACGACGCAACAAGTTCCCCGGTTACGTCCTGGTGCGCATGGACCTGTCCGACGCCTCCTGGGGCACGGTGCGTCACACACCCGGCGTCACCGGGTTCGTCGGTCACGGGCATACGCCGGCGCCACTGTCGCTGGACGAGGCCGTCAAGATCCTGGCGCCCGAGCCCGAGGTTGTGCCGGGAGCGGCACCGGCCGCCGGTGAGGTCCAGGTGATCGACTTCTCCGTTGGCGACTCGGTCACCGTCATCGACGGTCCGTTCGCCACCCTGCACGCCACGATCTCCGAGATCAACGTGGACAGCGCGCGCATCACCGGCCTGGTCGAGATCTTCGGCCGGGAGACCCCGGTGGAGCTGGGGTTCACCCAGATCGTCAAGAACTGACCGCGAGGTTCGATCGGGTCGCTCGACCCGGCCGACCTTCCGCCCGCGCACCCGCGCGGTCGGCACCCCCCGAGCAAGGATTGCGAAAGAAATGGCTCCCAAGAAGAAGCCCACCGGCCTCATCAAGCTCCAGATCCAGGCCGGTGCGGCCAACCCGGCGCCGCCCGTCGGCCCGGCGCTTGGTCAGCACGGCGTCAACATCATGGAGTTCTGCAAGGCGTACAACGCCGCGACCGAGGCCCAGCGCGGTTCGGTCATCCCCGTCGAGATCACGGTCTACGAGGACCGCTCGTTCACGTTCGTGCTCAAGACACCTCCGGCGGCGCGGCTGATCCTCAAGGCCGCCGGGGTCGACAAGGGCGCGGCGAACCCGCTCGCCACCAAGGTCGCCGAGATCACCAAGGCTCAGGTGCGCGAGATCGCCGAGACCAAGGCGGCCGACCTGAACGCCAACGACGTGGACAACGCCATGAAGATCATCGAGGGCACAGCGCGCTCGATGGGCGTCAGCGTCGTCGACTGACGTACGACAGCACGGACCCGGCACGACGTGGGAGGGCCTGCGCGGCCCGTACAACCACGACCTCCACGAGCAACAGGAGAACGACATGAAGCGCAGCAAGTCCTACACCGCGGGTGCCGCCAAGATCGACAAGGACGCCCAGTACGCCCCCCTCGAGGCGGTGCGACTGGCCAAGGCAAGCGACTCGGCCAAGTTCGACGCCACCGTCGAGGTCGCCTTCGCGCTCGGGGTCGACCCGCGCAAGGCCGATCAGATGGTGCGCGGCACGGTCAACCTGCCCCACGGCACCGGCCGGACTGCTCGGGTCGTTGTCTTCGCGGTCGGGCCCAAGGCGGACGAGGCACGCGCCGCGGGTGCGGACGTCGTGGGCGGCGACGAGCTGATCGACAAGGTGGCAGCGGGCTGGACCGACTTCGACTCCGCCGTCTCCACCCCCGACCTGATGGGCAAGGTGGGCCGGCTGGGCAAGGTGCTC
>JBDTDW010000245.1:0-2543 GCA_039922855.1 Candidatus Nanopelagicales bacterium
GCCGAGCGCGTCCGTGAGCACCTGCCGGGCCCGGCGCGGGAACTGCTCGGCGATCCGCCTCAGATCCGCTGACTCCTGCGCCCGCAGGTGTCCGACGTCGACGGCCCACACGACCAGCGACTCGTAAGAGACGAGGTACTCGCGCGGGTGAGCCGCGCCCCACCCGGCGCGGGTGTTAGCCAGCTCGAGCCCCCGGTGCCCGGACACGGCATCAGGCACCAGAACACCGGAGACCAGATGGTTGGCCAACGTGGTTCCTCCCGTATGACTTCTGCTCTACCCTAACCGCCAGTCACGTATGAGCGGTTAGGTGGAAGGTTGGTCGGAGTGACGGTCGTCGGGACGCTGGCATTCGCCCAGCTGCGCCATCGCCCGGCCCGATACGCCGTGCTGGCACTCGGGATCGCGCTGGCCGTGGCGCTGCCGGTAGTGGCCCGCGCCTCCGCGAGCCTCGTCGCGGGGCGCACCCTGGTTGCTGCGATCGCGGCCCTGCCCCCGGGCGAGCGCAGCATCGTCGTGTCGTACGGCGGCTCACAGGACCCGACCCGGCAGGGCGCGAACGACGCGCTCGTACGGGCCCAGCTGGCGCGGCTCACCAGCGCGCCGGTCCGGCAGGAGATGTTGTTCGGAGAGCTCAGCGACGGGCACGGCGAGTCGTACCGGCTCGGCGCCTCCGACCAGCTCGCCCGCGCCGTACGGCTCACCAGCGGGCGGCTACCGGCACCCTGTGCGCCGACGAGGTGCGAGGTGCTGATGACCGGTCCGGGACCGGCGCCGCGCCTGGACCGGAGTCTGGGGGTCGTGGTCGTCGGTACGGCCGTACGCACCGACCCCCTGCTGCTGCCCGGGACGTTCGACCCCGGGCCGGGCGTGACGCTCCTGCTCGCCGACGGTTCCGATGCGGCAGAACGGCTGCAGTCCTTGACGTTGTTCCCACGCAGCAGTGGGTGGGTCGCAGCCCCGGACCCGGCTCGGATCGTGGCCGCGGGGGTCCCGGCGTACACCACGACGTCCCGCGAGGTCGCAGCTGACCTCGACCTGCTCGGACAACAGTTCGTCCTGACCGTTCCGGACGACGCGTTGGCCCGTGAGGACTCCCGGGCGGCTTTGTCCGCCGGGCGGCTGGCTGTCCTCGGAGGTGCCGGTGGTGTGCTCGTCCTGGGTCTCACGTTCGTCGCGGCGGCCGGACTGCGCCGCGAGCATGGGGCGCTGACCGGGCTGCTGCGCCGACGCGGCGCCTCGCGATCAACGATCGCCTGGTTGACCGCGGCGATCACGGGGGCTGTCGTCGGCGTCGGCGTCGTCGCGGGCCTTGCCATCGGCGCGGGCACCGCCGCGATCCTCTCCGGCAACGACCCGGTGAGACCACCACCGGCCGCGGTCGCCGCGAGTGCCGTCGGCCAGTCACTGGTCGTCGTCGTGGGTCTGGCGATGGCCTCGGCAGCCGCCGCCATCGCCGTGCTGCTGTGGCCGGACACCTCCCGAGCGAGCGCGTGGCACAGCGTGGAAGTGGCTGCGGCAGCATCGATCGGGGTCGGCGTGCTGACAGCCTCCCGCGGCGCCGTCACGACCTCGGGGGCCGCCGGCGGGGACCCGCTGCTCTCGGTCCTGCCGGTGCTGGCGTGCCTGGCCGGTGGCCTGCTCGCCGCCAGGTTGTGGCCGATCGGCGCAGCGCTGCTGGCCCGTCGACTGCCGCCGCGTGCGGTCGCCGCACGGTTGGCCGTTGTCGGTGCCGTACGTCGCCCCCTGGCCGCCGTAGCAACCGTCGGCTTCCTCACCGCGGCGGTGGCATCGGTGGTGTTTGCCGGCGCGTACCGGGCCACGCTGCTGGCCGGCGCCGCGGATCAGGCCGCCTACCAGGTACCGCTGGACGCCCGCCTGCTCCCGGGCCCGGACGCCGTGTCCCCCCTTGTCGTACTGGCAGGTGCTGGTACGGCCGGGACCAGCTACCCGGTCATGCGCACGGCAGTGAGCGTCCACACGTCGGCCATCACCGCCGAGACGGCACAGGTCGTCGGCATCGACCCGGCAGCGCTGCCGCAGATGTCACGCTGGACACGTACGACCGGTGACGGTGACGCCCGGGGGGCGGCAGCGCGCATCACCGCCCCCGTACCGCTGGCCGCTATCGCAATCCCCGACAGGGCAAGCACTCTGACGATCCCACTCGGCGGCATCCCGCTGGCGGAGCGGGCCGACCTATGGTTCACGGCGTGGTTCAGCACGCCGGACGGCCGGGAGTCCGGCATCCTGCTGACCGCCCGGGGTACGGAGCTGGTGGGACCACTGCCCGCCCTTGGGACCAAGCGTGAGCTGATGGCAATCACTTTGCGGGAGAACGCGGACGGGGCCCGCATCCGTCTGCACCACGTCGGCGAGGGCGGCAACAACGTGGCCGCCCTGGCCGGTACGGCGCTGCTGGGGGTCCCCACCACGAACGCGGGCCCGGTGATCGGCGGTTGGCAGAACTGGTCCTCACGCACAGCTGCCACGAGCGCGCAAGGTGCCGCGCTGCGACTGCAGTTCCAGCTCACCGGGACCCT
>JBDTDW010000246.1:0-4298 GCA_039922855.1 Candidatus Nanopelagicales bacterium
GCCCGCGTACCCGCCTCACATCTAGGCGCGTACCTGCTCGAAACGTCGTAAAGCAGTGGGATCGCGACGTTTCGAGCGGGTACGCGAGACCAGGTGGGTCAGGCCAGCGCGGCGTCCAGCGTGATGTCCACGCCGGTGAGCGCCTTGCTCACCGGGCATCCGAGCTTGGCTGCCTCAGCTGCCTTCACGAACCCGTCGGCGTCCAGGCCGTCGACCTTGCCGCGAACCGTCAGCTTGATGCCGGTGAGGCGGAACCCCGAGGGCTTGTCCGGGCCCAGGGACACGTCGGCCGAGACGACCAGCTCCCCCGGAGTGCCACCGGCCTCGGCGATGGCGGCCGATAGCTGCATCGCGAAGCACGCGGAGTGCGCCGCTGCGATCAATTCCTCCGGGCTCGTCGTACCGCCCGCTTCGTCGGCAGCTCGTTTGGGGAAGGAGACCTCGTACGACCCCACGCCACTGCTGACCAGGTCGACCCGACCCGATCCCTCCATCAGCGTGCCGGTCCAAGTGGTGTGCGCGGTCCGTGTGGGCATGTGACTACTCCCTCTGCTCGGTGTTACCCCCCTCACCCGATGATCCCCCGCGTGCCGCCGACCCGCTCACCCACCCCGATCACCCACCCCGCCCTCGCTTGCCGATCACGCTCGCTCTGGGGCGGCAGCGGTGTCTCTCGCGCACCGCGGGTCACCTTCATCCCAACCCTCCCCAGCTGACCGGTGGGTCAACAGGGAAGGATGTGGGCGTGACCATGGGGACGCTGATGCCGGAGTCGACCACGGCGAGCCCGGCCCAGGTGTGGATCTCGCTGTCCCTGGTCTACGTGATCTGGGGGTCGACGTACCTCGGGATAGCCGTGACCGTGGAGACGATGCCGCCGCTGCAAGCACTCGGGGTGCGGTTCCTCAGCGCGGCGCTGCTGCTCGGCACGTTCCTGGTCGTACGCCGCGGCCCGGGGGTGATTCGGGTGTCGCGCCGCGAGGTCGCCAGCAGCGCCCTGCTCGGGTTCTTGATGCTGGTGTGCGCCATGGGGATGTTGGCGTACGCCGAGCAGCACGTGGCGACCGGGGTCGCGGCCCTCATCGTCGCGATCGTGCCGCTGTGGGTCGTGATCCTGCGCGCTATCAGCGGGGACCGGCCTCGGCTGCTGACCTGGCTCGGCGTGGCTGTCGGCCTGGTCGGGCTGGCGGTTCTCCTGCTCCCGCGGTCCAGCGCAGGCCAGGGCGAGGGCGACTCCCGGCTGTGGTGGTCGCTGGGGATCATGGCCGGCTCCTCGTGCTGGGCCATCGGCAGCTTCTTGCAGCCGCGGCTGCAGACCCCGAGGGACCCGCTGGTGCTCACGTTCTTCGAGATGCTGGCCGGCGGGGTGTTCATGATCGTGATCGGTACGGTCATCGGGGAGCGCTGGGACATCTCGGCGATCAGCGCCCGCAGCATCTGGGCGCTGGCGTACCTGATCACGTTCGGTTCGCTCGTGGGCTTCGTCGCATACGTCTGGCTCATCGACAACGCGCCGCTGTCCCTGGTCTCGACGTACGCCTATGTCAACCCGGTCGTGGCCGTGATACTCGGGATCGCGCTGCACGGGGAGAAGGTGAGCAGCGCCCTGCTGCTCGGCGGCGCGATCGTGGTCGTGGGGGTCGGGATGGTCGTCACGGCCGAGCGCCGCACCCGCAACGACCTGCGCGATCTCCCCGAGATCGCCACCTGAGCCGTCCCATGATCTTCCCTTTGGGGCGATCATGGCAGCTGAACTTCCATGATCTTCCCTAAGGGAAGATCATGGGTTGCGAGGGGGGGCGAACGCGGGTGTGACCGTCAGCAGGCGGGAGTTGGCCGCGGGCTCGGCGATGGTGACGCGTACGCCCTCGTCGCCGAACGGGCGCACCGCCAGGTTGACCTGCGCACAGGCCGAGGCGAACTCCTGGGTGCGAGCCCCGAGGGCCAGCCACACGAAGTTGCCCTCGGCCGCCGGGACGTCGTAGCCCTGCCTGTGCAGCTCCGCGACAACCCGGGACCGTTCCTGCACCACGGCTTGCACCCGCTCCAGCAGGGCGGGCTCAGCGGCCAACGACGCGACGGCAGCCGCCTGCGCCACCGTGGAGACCCCGAACGGGGTCGCGACCTTGCGCAACGCCGCCGTCACCGGCTCGTGCGCGACCGCGTAGCCCACGCGCAGTCCCGCTAACCCGTACGCCTTGGAGAACGTGCGCAGCACCGCGACGTTCTCGTGCGCGCGGTACGTCGCGAGCCCGTCCACCGCCGCGGGATCTCGCACGAACTCCAGGTAGGCCTCATCGACCACGACCAGGACGTCGGAGGGCACCCGCGCCAAGAACGCGTCGAGGTCGCGCTGGCGTACCACCGGCCCGGTGGGATTGTTCGGCGTACAGACCAGGACCAACCGGGTGCGATCGGTGATCGCCCTCGCCATCGCCTCGAGGTCGTGGTGCAGGTCGACCCGCAGCGGCACCTGGACCGGAACGGCGCCGACGATGCGAGCGATGATCGGGTACGCCTCGAACGAGCGCCAGGCGAAGACGACTTCGTCGCCGCCGTCGCAGGTGATCTGCATCAGGTGCGCGAGCACGGCGACCGAGCCGGTCCCGATGGTCAGGTGCTCGACCGGCACCCCCAGCCGATCCGACAACACCGCGACCAGCTCGGAGGACCGGGCATCGGGGTATCGCTGCGATGTCGACGAGGCCGACGTGATCGCCTCCAGAACCCCGGGCAGTGGTGGATAGGGGTTCTCGTTGCTCGACATCTTGTACGGCGCCAGTTCGCTCACCTGGGCCGCGGACTTCCCGGGGGCGTACGACGGCAGCTCGCGCAGCGCCGGGCGCAGGCGGGGCGAGGTCACAGCCGACACCCTACGCACGCCCACCGCGCACCTCGCGACGGTCACCATCCGTGATGCCGCCTGCCGTCCGCCTAATGACGGTCACGAACAGTGACGCCGACACCGGTGGTGGCGTTGGTGCTCGCGGGTGACGCTGCTCAAGTCCGCCGCCGCGGCGTCGAACATCTCTGGGAGTGAGCAGGCGGCGGACCTGGAGGCCGCCCGCCTGTTCACTCATTGTCGTCCTCGTACCGAACGCTGATCACGTCCCGTGACCTCAACCCTGTTCCGGGTACGCAGGCAGCAGCAGGGTGAACTCCGTGCTGGGGGAGGCGCGGGTCAGCAGCAGGCGCCCGTCCTGGGACTCGGCCAGCTCCCGGGCAAGCGCGAGCCCGATCCCGTGACCGCCGTTGCCGGAGAACCCGCGGGCGAAAACATCCTCGTCCGAGCGCACCCCGTCGCCGGAGTCGCGGACCGCGAGCGCGAGCGCCGTTCCGCTGTCGCGCACGAGGACCTCCACGGCCCCCTTACCGTGCTTGAGGGCGTTGTCGAGCAGCACATCCAAGATCTGCTCGATCGCGGTGGTCGAGCAGTCGACGAGGGGCAGGTCCGGGTCGATGCGGATCCGCATGGCCCGCCCGCTCGTGACCAGCTGGGGGGACCAGCGACGCTCGGCGTCCTGGATCACCGCGTCGATCGGCTGCGGGTCGCGGACGTGGCGTGGACTGTCGCCGTCCCGCGCCAGTCGCAGCAGTTCCTCGATCGTGCGCTCCAGGGCGTCCGCAGACTCCAGCGCCTCAGCGACCACGTCAGCGGTGAGGCCGGCCGGTTCGGCGACCGCGTTCTCCAGCCGGAGCCGTAGCGCGGTCAAGGGGGTACGCAGCTGGTGGGAGGCGTTCGCCGAGAACCGGCGTTCGCGCTCGACCATGGTTCCCAGGCGGATGGCGGTGCTGTTCAGGGCCTCGCCGGTCTGGTCGATCTCACGCACCCCGCTGGGCGTGGTCCGGACCGAGAAGTCGCCGTCACCGAGGACCTGCGCCGACGCCGCGAGCGCCACGAGGGGCGTGGTCAGCCGTCGAGCCAGCCGCCGGGCGATGGCCACCGCGACGGCGACCGCGACGATCCCGAGCCCGAGCATCGCGAGCCAGGTGACCGCGATCTTGGTCCAGACCCCTCCGACAGGGCCGGCGGCCCGTACCGCCCCCACGGTCTCGTGGCCACTGTTGATGGGGACGTACACGACCACGCTGCCGGCCACGTCAGCCTGGACCACACTGTCCTCCCGGGCGCTGCGGGCGGCATCGGAAGAGGTCACCGGACCCTTGCCTGACACCAGCTTCCCGTCCCGGCTGTATGCGGCCAGTGCGGTGTCGCCCTCGATCCCGGGGACGTGCATGGACTCACCGGTCGAGTCGGTCAGGTCCACGACCGCCGCAGCTCGCAGCGCCGCCCGTTG
>JBDTDW010000247.1:0-10469 GCA_039922855.1 Candidatus Nanopelagicales bacterium
CGAGTTCTGTGAACCCGGCCTCAGGAGCCCGGGGACCGCGGGCAGCCCATGTACCGTGGTCGGGACGGGGACTGGAAAAGTTGGCACCGGTGGGGCTCCGAGCTGACGAGGGAGAGCATGACCGAGCACCAGGAGCCCGTAGCGCTCGCAACTGCCCCGGTCGGGTGCCTCCTCGAGTCCAGTGACTACGGCGCCTGGTACTACGCGCACTACTCCGTCGCCGCCTACGACCCGGCCGAGCCCTATTGGCAGTCCTTCTTCGGCGACGTCGCTTCGCGCATCGTGGAGACCTTCCGGCCCACCAGCTCGCTCGATGCCGGCTGCGCCATGGGCGTCCTCGTCGGCTCCCTACGCGAGCGTGGGGTCGACGCGGAGGGCGTCGACCTCTCCGCGTACGCGATCGAGCAGGCCGATCCACGCGCACAGGGCCACGTCTGCGTGGGCTCCCTCGCCGACCCGCTGACGCGGCGCTACGACATCATCACGTGCATCGAGGTGCTGGAGCACATCGACGCGGGCCGTGTCGAGGCGGTCGTGGCAAACCTCTGCAGCGCAACAGACACCGTCCTGCTTTCCACGACTCCGGACGACTTCAACGAGGGCACGCATGTCAACGTCCGACCGCCGTCGTACTGGTGCGGGCTCTTCGCGGACCAGGGTTTCCACCGCCGCTTCGACGTGGATGCCTCCTTCATCAGCCCGTGGGCCGTGGTGCTGCACCGCCGCCAGGAGCCACTGCGGGTGGTGGTCGTCGACTATGAGACGGCCCTGTGGAACCTGCGGCGCGAGAACATCGGCACCCGGGCCGCCGTGATCGAACGGGACAGGCAGCTCGCCGAGCTCGGTGAGCACCTGAAGCAGGTCACCGCGTCGCTCGCCGACGCCGATGTGCAGCGCACCACCGAGGTGACGCAGGAGCGCCTGCGCACCGAGGAGGCGGACCGCCGGGCGCAGGCCGCAGCGTCGCAGGCGCAGCTGGCACAGACCCGGGTCGAGCAGATCACCGGATCGACGAGCTATCGCATGGCCAGCGCCGCGGCCCGAGCCGTGCGGCGGGTCCCGCGACCCGGTGGCCGCGGCACCGACTCAACCGGGGGTACGCCCGAGGCGCCGGCGGAGCCCGCCACCGACGCGACGCACGGTTCGCCGCCCCCGCCCGTAGGCACGGCGTAGTCCGCTGCGGCCCTGCGACAAGGGGCCGGCCCAGCGCGGTCCCGCCATCTCGTGCGCCACGAGGGCTGCCGGGAACGGATAGGCCTCCAGCGAGAGGCCTAGCGTCACGACCCGGCTGCTCTCGACCGGGACGCTGTGCCGGCCCTGGACAGCACCAGGAGCTGGATCGTGGGCCGCTGCAGCACAGAAGTAGTCACGGTAGAGGTCGGCCTGGACCTCCGGTCCGAAACGCTGCAGGGCGCCGATGCGGGCCGACCGCCCGAGCTGTGAGCGCAGCGCCTCGTCGTCGACAAGACGCGCGATCGCAGGGGTCCAGGACTGTCCCGGGGGCACCAGCAGGGTGTCGAGCCCATCTCGCGCCGCGTACTGGAACGGCTCGGTCAGCGTTGCGACAGTGGGTGTCTGGACCAGCGCTGCCTCGAGCCATTTGATCGCGCTCTTGGCCGAGGTGAACTGTGAGTAGTCCAGGGGAGCCAGGTTGACGTCGACCGAGGCGAGGATCTCGAAGAGGTCGAGCCACCCGACGGGTGCCCTGCACTGAACCCGTTCGCCAAGCCGGTCCAGGGCCCGCGTCGGGGTCACCCGGCCGACCAGCCAGAGCTCGATGCGAGGGTCACTGCGCATGAGCTCCAGGACGTCCGCCTCGATCGCGGCCCAGTCGGCGTCGTGGGTGGCCGAGCCGCTGAAGTAGCCAAGCCGTATCGTCGCGTGCCCGTCCCGCGGGCCGGCAAGCACCGCTTCCGACTGGCGAGCGGCGACCACTCCGACCCCGTTGGGCAGCAGGAACACGGGTCCTGGGACGACCGTGGCGAGGTCAGCCACGATGGCGCTCGTCGTTGCGCTACCGCGGTCGGCCAGCCTGGCGGTCTCACCGCGACGGGGGACATCGCGAAGGAACAGCTCCCGGTCACTCGCGGAGAGCTGGCCGAGGAATGGCAGTGCCGTCACGTGCTCCTGGAGGAACACCCGGTCGTCGATGTCGAATGTGACAGGGACACCGCGTCGTCGAGCCGATCTCACCAACGCGACCACGGCACTTGTGATGGGGACGCGGTACAGCGCGACCACATCGGCGTCCTCGGCCCACACCGACAGCGCCGGCTCCGTGAAGTGCACGGCGCGGGTCTGTACCCCGCGGCTGCGCAGCGCCTCCTCGGCCAACCGGACGCGATAGCGCAGCGTCGCCGAAGCCCCGCTGCCGGAGACGAAAAGTACGCGCCGAAGCGGGCGCGTCATGTCTTGAACCGGGCTGTGGGGACCGAGGTTGCCGGCCATCGTCGCTGCCACTCCCTGACGTTGTCCGCATGCTGATTGCCGGTCGGGCGCTCGTATGGTCGCTTCTCCCGGGTCTGCTGGCCCACGAGGCTCACCACGGGCCCCAGGTCCTGCGACGCCACTCTCGCGACGAAGTCAGCGATCTCGAACTCATTGACAAAGAGCGGATCAAGCCCGTGCATCCGAAGGAAGCACGACGCGGTGGTCGCCAAGACGTCGGGGCCAGATGACGGGCAGCGCCGGTCGTCGGAGCCATCCCGGAGAACCACGACAGCACCGTCCTGCAGCGCGGCGGTGAGCGACGTCCAGTCAGAGCCGGGAATCGTGCCCGCCGGCAGCACCACGATCAGCTGGCCCTCGGAGTCGGCGAACCCCAGCGACGTGGCCGCAGCCCGGTGCAGGTTCACCGGGGATCGCACGATCCGGACTCCGGGCTCCTGGCCGAAGAGAGCCCAGAGCAGGCGCCACGCTCCCCGGCTCGACGCGTTGTCGACCACGACGACCTCGACGCACAGACCGTCGGGAGCCGGGAGCTCCAGCGTGGCCCGTACGGTGTCGCGGGCAGCTCGCCAGTCATCGCGCACCGCAACAATGATGGACAGTAGGTCAGGACGACGTGCCGGCAGGCCGTCGTGGAGAGTCTGCCAGTCGATGAGCCGGCGTGCCTTGACGACGTCGTCCCACGCCAGCGACTCACGGACGCTGATGCGGTCCGTCGCTGTCGCACTCGCCCGGTAACGAACCCCGATGAAAGGCAACAAGGTCAGGCGGTCCCGTTCGGCGATCCGCCAGGCGAGGTCATAGTCGACCATCCGGCGCAGCGACTCGTCGAACCCACCCACCTCGTCAAGGAGCGACCGTTCCACCACCAGCACGTTCAGGTCCACAAAGTTCCCTGTCCGCATGTCTTCGACGTCACCGGCAAAGTCGCGGTACCGCTTTGAGGTATCGCTCTGTTCCTCGGTGACCGCGAACGCGCTGCGCAAGCCTTCCGACCTCATGACGGCCGAGCAGACCATCAGGAAATCGGGTGTCCATTCGTTGTCGGAGTCGAGGAACGCCACGTACTGTCCGGTGGCCGCTGCGATACCGGCGTTCCTGGCGGCGCAGACCCCTGAGGCAGGACGCCGCAACAGCCTCACCCGCGGATCCTGGGCAGCTATCGCCGCGACGACGTCGGGGGTCCGGTCCGTCGAGCCGTCATCGACCACCAGCAGCTCCCAATGGGAGAACGACTGGGCTCGCACCGAGTCGATGGCGCGAGCCACGAGCTCCGGCCTGTCACGCACCGGCATGACCACGCTCACGATCGGCTCCGCGGCAGGAGGCACTGGCAGCTCGGTCCACCGCCTGACGTAGGCCGCGTCACGCTCGCCGTCCCACACCGTCGTCGTACGTGCAGACGCACGTGCCACCTCGCGGTCGAGGACGTCCTGAGCGCCACCCAGCAGCTGCTTCCACTCCCCCCAGGTCGTTGGTGGGATCAACGACTCTGCCGGTAGCGGCAGCAGGTCGGCATCGTCGACCTGTGCCAGGAAAGGACCCAGCGGTTGCCGCGGGTCGAGCAGGGGGTGCGTTCCGTGGGGGGAATCGCCATGGCGCGCGAGACGGAGCAGTGGGTCAGATCTGCCGTCCCAGCCATCCGGATCGAACCACTGCGCCTCGAAGAGCGGATTCGGTGACCTGCCCTCGAGCCGTCCTCTCAGCAGCCAGTCCGTCGCTGCGTCGCCAGACCTGACGGGCGCCTGCCCGAGGTACCAGTCCGACTGCACCAGCCCGGTCCCTCGGAGCAGTCCGGCTGAGGAGCGCAGGCGCGCCCGCCGTACCGAACGGGTGGCCCGACCCGCGATACGCCGGGCCGACGTGGTGGATGGCAGCCGCCCGAGGTAAGCCCTGATGCGAGGCCAGCCACCAGAACTCACCTTCCCACTCTAGAGCCTGAGACTGCATGCGATTCCGAGCACGGGGGCCGAACGAGGCCCTTGTATGCTCCGACGACCATGGACCTGTTGACCGTCTTCGTTCACTACGACGTCCACGGGTTGGTGGCACCGCACGTCGAGAACTATCTGCAGTCCCTCGCTTCGGTGAGCTCACGGCTGATCGTGGTGTCGACGGCGCCGCTCACGCCGTCATCGCGGAGCACGCTCACCTCGTACGGCGCACTCATCGAACGCGCGAACGAGGGTTACGACTTCCTCAGCTGGCGAACGGGGCTCGGGTCCGTGCCGGGGTGGGAAAGGGCTCATCGCCTGCTGCTCGCCAACGACAGCACGGTGGGCCCTCTCGTGCCGATGGACCAGATGCTCGACCGGCTGGACCACCAAGGATGTGACGTCGGAGGAGTGACGATCAGCAACGTCTCCGGACAGCATGTCCAGTCCTACTTTTTCCGTTTCGGGCCACAGGTCCTAGCTTCGCCGACGTTCCAGGCGTTCTGGCTCGGGATGCCAACGGTGTCAGTACGCAAGGACGTCATCCGACTGTTCGAGCTGGGGCTGTCCCGATTGTTGCGCACCGCAGGTTTCAGCCTGGGGAGCATCTTCGAGCCCTCGGCACGGGAGCTGCGGCTGGCTCATGCTCGCGTCGTCGCCTCTGCTCCGGAGAACCGCAGCATTCGCAAGCTCGTTCTGGCACGAGCATTCCTCGACGGTCGGCGCCGCAGTGAGCCGGTCGACCTGTCCCTCGCACTTGCCGACCGGGCACTGGACAACGCACGCCTGCCTCTGGTCAAGCTGTCGTTCTTTCGTGACGACCCGTTCGCCGTCGGTGCGGAGAGCGTACTGAGCCGCTGTGAGGCCAAGTACCCGAAGCAGTTCGACGGTGTCCGCGACTACATCGAACGGGTCCGCCCCGAATACCGGCGCCGGTGAGGCACGCTTCCACCGGGGGGCGCGACGCTCAGACGACGAGGGATTCCAGCGATTTGACCGCGGCGATGAGCTGGTCGGCCGCCACCGCTGGGTCCCTCGCCACAGTGCCGGGAGAATCTGCCCCGCTCTCCGCATCCACCGCGGTGAGGCAGGCAAGACCGCGAACGAGGTCGAAGCCCGCAACCTCGATCCCGTCGAGGCCCTCACCGACCAGGATGTCGATCCGGCCCGGATTGGCCCCGCGACGACCGCCGACGTGCACCACCACCCCGTCGAGGTAACGGCTGCCACGGCCATCAGCGGCCGGGCGCACCAGCGCCGAGAGCAGGCCGCGACCGCTCAGCTCGGCGGACAGTGAGCTTGCCCAGCGCCTGACCGGTTCGCCCTGGCCATCCGCGACACGCACCACCCACCGCCCCCTCGGGGACCAGCCATGGTCGACGACGACAAGAGGGGCGAGTCGTTGCACCGGTGGTGTGGTCGGGGCAATGACGTGCGCAAGGTGGAATCCCGCATCGCGCCAAGCGATCTCGGCGGTTGACGACCCCGGTCCGCCCCAAACTTCGAGGAAGTGAGCGATGTCCAACCCCTGCGTCGCGTCGAGGTCTTCCCCATCCGGCGAGGCATCGTCCGGCTCCGCCTCGACCGAGTCCTCCGTCTCCGCGACTGACGCGGTGACGACCACGGTCCGCCCGACCTCACCAGCGCCGAGGCGCAAAGAGAGGTCCGTGGCGAAAAGATCACCCCGAAGGAGACTGTCGAACCCTCGAGTCGCGATGAAGTCGGTAGCGCGGACCGCGAACGCATGCTCACCCACCGCATCGACGGCGAGAAGCGGGGCCCGGCGAGCATCATCGAGCGGGTGACCGGCGAGGAAGGCATGAGGGATCGCACCAGGTGTGCGGACCTGCCCTGCCTCGATGACCACATCACTGGAATCGACGACCACAGGCGCGACCACACGGACCTCAGGGCGCGACAGCGCCTCCCGCAACGGCTGCAACCAGCCTGATCTGACTCGGCAGCCAGGCTTCAGCCAGACCACTACGTCACCACTGGTCATGCCGAAACCGAGATTTCCAGCCAGCGGACGGTCCCCGTGGCGAGCCAACCGCTCGACCCTGACGTGCTCGATGGTTCCCAGCGCCGCCTCCAGCAGCACGAAGACCGCACGCCGGGAACCATCATCGAGCACCAGCAGGTCCACGTCGCCCATTCCGCGCTCGATGAGCGAGCGTGCCGTGGTCAGAGTGCCTTCCCAATCCTGAAAGGTGTCGACCACAACCGAGGTCAGACCCGGCACTCGGGCGGCGGCGGCAGACCAGTCGATGAGGTGACGGCCCTGAACGACCTCGGCCCAGCGCGCGGACTCGGTGGTGCTGATCCGGCGTGATACCGAGTCCTCGTCGTAGTAGAGGACACCGACGAACGGCAGCATTCTCGGCAGGTATTCCTCCGACACGCGCAGCGCCAGATCCCAATCGATCATGCGGCGTAGTGAGGGGTCGAAGCCACCCACCGCCTGCAGCAGGCTGCGCTCGACCACCAGCGAGTTCAGGTCGATGTGGTTGTTCACCAAGAGGTGCTCGAGGTCCCCCTCATAGGCGAGGTACCGGGTTTGTTCTTCTGAGCGGAACTCGACGATGCTGTACGCGGCCCGCAGCCCCAGCCCATGCATCGCAGCCAGTGATAGCCGCAGGAAGTCCGGCGTCCAGGTGTTGTCCGAGTCCAGGAACGCCACGTAGTGCCCGCGGGCATGTGCCAGCCCGACGTTGCGAGCAGCTCCGGCCCCGCCGCCCGAGGTGCGGACAAGTCTGATCCGATCATCGCTCGCGCTGATGTGAGCGACGACGTCGGCTGTGGCATCGGTCGACCCGTCGTCCACGACGACGAGCTCCCAGTCCGACTGGTTCTGCTGCTGCACCGACGCGATCGCCGCCAGGATCTGGGAAGGCCGGTTACGCACCGGCATCACCACGGTGACGGCCGGCCCGTCCGTGAACGACGGTAGGTTCGCTCCGGACCACGTCGAGCGAAAGGCACTCTCCCGCCGGCGGTCATAGCTGTCCAGCAGACGGGGCAGCCGTAGCTCCTGTTGGGTGACCACGCGACGCACAGCCGACTCCAGCCGGTGCCGGAGCTCACCCCAGTCCTCCATCGTCCCCTGTTCACTGGGAACCGGGGTCTGCGGCACGGCGACTGCGAGGAAGTGGCCGAGCGGGCCTCCCGGGTGAGCGACACTCTCCGGGTGCTCGGCGACCCATCGGGCCGATGAGAAGCACGGGTGTGGCGACTGCTCGCGCCAGCCACCTCTGAGATATCGGACGACGGGGTCGATCCGACCACCCCACCACGTGCCCGGTGCGAACCACTCGGGCTCGAACAGCGGGTTGGGCGACAATCCGTCGAGCCGGCCACTATCCACGTAGTCGGCAACAGCCTGCTTCGTACCGCTGAAGGTGCGGGCAGCCTGCAACGAGTACCAGGGGACGTCGAACAGTCCGCCCGCCAGGATCTGCTGGATCTGCACCTGTCGTGATCGAGCACCGAGGATCACGTCGCCGAAAGGGAGCGAGGCCGCGACCCGACGCGCCAAGGGGGGTGCGGAAGACACCTCGGCATTCTCTCACGCGCCAGTGATCTCACCGACGGCATGCGGATCAGGAGCTCCGAGGAGCCTGAAGCCGGCCGATCCGCTGCCGCAGACCCGCCAGGAATGCGTCCGAGACCTCTGCCGGGAGCACAGCCTCGGCCCGGCTACGGGCCGCTGCCCGCGCCTGCGGGGTCCGCAGCCGGTCGATACCTGCCAGCGCATCCGCCAGCCCGGACTCGTCGGAAGGGTCGAAGAGCAAGGCGCAACGGTCATCGATCATCTGCGGCAGGGAGCCGGTCCGCGGTGCGATGACGGGGGTGGCGAAGCCCAGCGCTGCCATCAGAGCGCCGCTGTTGAGGGTGCGCGTGTACGGCAGGACGGCCGCGTCCGCAGCCTTGTAGAGCAACTGCATCTCTTCGTGAGGCACCCGTTCGAATCGTGATATCACGCGAGGATGCTCCTCGCAGGCTCGCATCAACCGCGCGACCCCGGGTGTCTGGCCGGGCGCGCCGGCCACCAAGGCCATGACCCCAGCCGCCTCGACCCGGGGATCGTCGAGAGCCGCCAACAGACGGTCGACCCCCTTGTACTCCCTGATCTGACCCTGCAGGAGCACCACCGGGACCTCTGGTTCCAGCCCGAGCTGCAGGCGGGCGTGGGCCCGGCCTACCGAGTCCGGGTACCAGCCGATGTAGCTCGGGTGCGGCACGTCCAGGATGCGGGACGCGTCCAGCGAGTAGTGCGGACGGACCGCCTCCGTCGTCGTGGCCCCCATGACGTGGACGACGTCGGCACGCTGAGAGAGCGTGGTCAGCACGGCGGACTCCGGCCCCGGGAACCTCAGGTCGTGCGGCAGGACGTTGTGCACCGTCCAGACCAGGATCCCGCCCGAGGCCTGAAAGGCAGCGACTCCGTCCGCGAACGACGCTGCCCGTGACCATGCCTCGTCCTCGTTCGCCGCGGACTGCGCAATAGCGTCGGACCAGTGGATGTGCAGGACGCGCGTCACAGCGCGGTCACCGGCGAACGCCGTCGGGGCCAGAAGTGCAGGATTCTCCACCGGCACCGCGACGACGTCGTGCCACTGCGCTCGGGAGTAGAGCATCTCCAGGTACGGATTGCCGGCTCGCCAGTCGGGATAGAAGCCCAGCCACATGGGTCGGGCCGGCACGGATTCTCTGACCGACTCCAGCACGTCCCTCGCCGCGCTCGACGCCGGGTCCACCAGGACCGCCTCACGGCCGTGCCAACGCAACCTCTCGGTCATGTGCGACGTCGTCGTCAACCACGCGTCGAAGTCCCCTGCGCAATCGCGTGCGGTCCAGGCTCCGGGATCAGTCAGAACCAGAGCGACCAGCTTCGCGGCGCCGGGCAGCCGGCGGATATCGGTGAATCGCGATGCCACGACGACCAGGTCAGTGCCGTCCGCGACGACCGCAGCCTCGCTGTCCCGATGGACGATGGTGCGCCAACCGGCACCGTGCAGGTTGTCCGCCAGCTCCTGTACCGCATCCAGCGTCGACGTGCCATGGCGCAGGTCCTTGTCCGCCACGCAGAAGGCCACACTGGGTGCGGCGCCGTCGGGTCGTTGCCGTCGTAACAGGCCGGGCCTGGGTCGATCCTCTACGACGACGACGACGGCGGCGACGTCAGGCGTGGCCACTGCAGGCGGCGGAGCAGGGCGCAGAACCCTGCGCAGCTTGGCTCGAATTCTCTTGGCTGTGCTCCGCTTTGGTAGCACGGTCTTCCTGGCCTGGCTCGCCCGCGCGTGGACGAGCTGGAGGTCGAGCCGTTGCAGATCAAACTGCAGCAGCTCGAACCGTCGCCGCAGCAGATCCTCGGGGTCTCGATCCGATGGCTGCGGACCCGTTCCGTTCACACCAGCTCCAGAGCCTGGGGATGCTCGCTCGCACCGGTGTGACCCGCTTCACCGTCACTGGTCGCAGCTGACACCAGCGCGTCAAAGGTGGCCAGGAGGTCTGGCCTGGCTGCCCCAACCCGGCGGCGCCACGACCCGGTGAAGTCATCGGTGACCGATCGGGCCTGCGAGCGGTCGAACCCCCACCGCGCACTGAAGAGCTCACGGTTGCGCACCATGTAGTACAAGTAGGTCGAGGACGGCAGAGCCGCCCAGGAGCGCCGGAAGTGGCGCACGGACGAACGGGGCTCCACGAGCACCGTGAAGCCTGCGCTGCGCGCGCGCATGGCCAGGTCCGTCTCCTCGAAGTAGAGGAAGTAGTCCTCCGGGATCAGTCCCGTCGTCGCCAATGACTCCGAGCGCACGAGCATCGAGGCACCGTGCGCATAGTCGGTGACGCTGAACGCCAACGCCGGCCGAGCCTGCACAGGTTCCCCCGATCCCACGAGTGCCGTTGCCCCGGTGACGGGGTCGATGGTGGCTCCGTCGTAGAGGATCGACGCGCCGTCGGCGCTGACGAGCCGTGACGCCACGAGCGCGGCGCTCGGATTCTGGTCGGCCGTAGCGACGAGCCAGGACAGCGCGTCGGGTGCGGGGCGCGCGTCCGGGTTGAGGATCCAGATGTACTCGACAGGTG
>JBDTDW010000248.1:0-6697 GCA_039922855.1 Candidatus Nanopelagicales bacterium
GGGAGCTGTCGAGGCTACCGAGCGGATGCTTAGCAGAGCCGGCGATCAGCATGAGATCCGTGACACCGACCTGCGTGAGCATGCTCACCAGATTGGCCAGCTCGAGAGCATTGTGAAGGCTGCGCGCAGCGATGTGCGGTACCGCCGTCAGCCCGGCGGAACGCACCGATTCAGCCATGTGCACCAGAGACATCGGGTCGGTCCCAGGTATGGACGGGAGGTAGACCCGCGTTCCCGCACCCAGCTGCGCTGCCAGGTCGCTAAGTCCCCCCGTGTCGTTGGGCGTGACTTCGATGCTGGTGCGCTGAGCCAGCTCGAGCAGATATTTCTCAACGCTGGCGGGCATGTATCAAACCTACCAAGATCGGGATTCCGCCTACGAGGGTGGGCGGCTCAGTTGGCCCGAACCCGGTGACGTGCCTCGTCCCACCTGCCGGTCAGAGGCCGACGAGGGTGCGAAGGTGCCGTGGCGGCGGCGACCCGTACGCGAGGACGGTGTCGTGCAGCTCCCGATCCGTGAGACCTGGAGCCATGAGACGCAGATCGCCCACAAGGCCGCGCACCGCGGTCCAGCCGACGAAATAAGTGGAGAGCTGCGTGGAGGTCAGCAGCGCCCGTCGCCACTTGCCGACCGCCTCACCCTCCTCCTGGTGCCCTCGGCCGAGCATGAGGCGCATGGCCTCCTCCTCGGTCATGCCCCGCGTGTGCACCCGCACGTCCAGGACCGCATTGATGGACATCCGCAGCGCCATCTTCAGCTGCTGCAACCGGATCGCGAGCGCGCCTCGCGGCGTCCCGTCGCTGGAATAGCCCCGCTCGGCCATCAGCTCCTCCGCGTAGACCGCCCAGCCCTCGACGAACGGGCTGTTCCAGTACGCACGTCGTACGACGCTCGGCGCACTGGCGCGCCGCGCGTGCGCGAGCTGCAGGACATGGCCGGGCATCGCCTCGTGCACCGTGAGGTTGTGCAGCATGTGCGCGTTGTACTCACGGTAGAACGAGGCCACCCGCTCCCTCGGCCAGTCCGAGGGGGTCGGCGCCACCGCGAAGAACGTGGGGAGTGCGGTCGTCTCCAACGGTCCCGGCGGGTCGCAGTACGCGACGGCGACTCCTCGGTGAATCTCCGGCATCTCGATGATCTGCACCGGGTCGTCTGGCACCGTGACGAGTTCGTGCTCCCTGACAAACTGCGCGGTACTCGCCATGGCGGCCTCGCACTGCGACAGCACGTTGCCATCGTCCACCGAGCCGTCTGCCGCGACAGCTGCCAGCGCCCGACGTACCAGCGCCGTCGCCTCGTCCGGCACCGGTAGCCCGACGCCGAGATACTGCGCTGCAGCCCGGGCGATCTCACCCTCGACCCGCGCCAGGTTCTCCTCGGCCGTAGCCAACACCTCGTCCGGTGACACCTCCGCGTCGTGCTGGTGCCAGAGCTTCGCGGCGAACCGCTCCGGACCCAGCCGCGGGTCGCCGTGGCTGCGGTCGACCTCCGAGCGCAGCCACTCCAGGTGAAGCTGCACAGCGGCCGCAGCCCGCTCGCGGACCGGCGCCACCACCTCGCGCATCCCCGGCTCGGCCTGCAGGGCGCGGTCCACCTCCGCAGTCAGCAGTCCCGCGGTGCCGCCGAACTGGAGCACGGCCGTCTCCACGTGGACCTTGGGCATGTCGCGCAGGGTCTCGCGCGCTTCGGACAGGGCCAGTGGCACCGCATCTAGGCGGTCCGCCAGGGACCGCAGCCGGTCTGCGAGCGGAGCGAAGTCTCGCGCCAGCAACAGGTGCAGTGCCGATCCGGGGTTGGCGTGCAACGGGTTCCACTCGTGCTCGCGAACAGTCTCCAGCGCGAAGCGCTGGTCCGACAGCCGGCTCCGCAAGATCTCCAGGTCGATCTGCGCCCCGACCGAGAGCATCGTGTCGTCGACCTGGTCGACGGCGAGCATCGCGTCGGACAGCACGTGGAGCGCCCGAGCCGTTCCGGCCTGCGAGAGGTCCGGCAGCCGGTCGTCCCACCGGTGCACCCCTAACGCCGTGGCCTGCACCGGGTCGAGCTCGAGGAGGGCGTCGAGGGTACGGCGAGCCAGGTCGATGAAGAGTGCGTCGGAGGGTCCGGGCCGGTCACCTTCCGGCGCGCCCCACAGCGGTTCGCTCACGCCAGCACCGTACGCGAGCATCCCTGCCGGCGCGGCACCACTGCGCCAAGCCGCGACCTCAGCCGGGCAGTCCCTCCCGGCCCCGGATTGCGGCCCGGTGAGCGCGTACCGCCGCACGCAGTGCGAGCTCTGGGTCCCAGCCGCGCCCGCGTGCGAGCTCGACGACGGCGAGCAGGGCCTCACCGAGATCGGACTCGTCCAGGTCCGATGTCATGAGGGAGCGAGCCCGCGAGAGCGCCTGTGATGCCAGGGGTACCGCCATGTCGCCCTTGCTCGCGCGCGACAACAGCTTGCCGGCGAGCACGAGCGCCGGTAGGGCCGGCGGGATGCCGTCGGTGACAGACTCTCGCCCCTTCTCCCGGGCCTTCAACGCGTGCCGGCTCGCCTCGACGTCTTCTGGCGTGACGCCTTCTGCTCTCACGCCCGCCGCCGGCCCGAACACGTGCGGGTGCCGGGACACCAGCTTGTCCACGATGCCCGCCGACACCTCGTCGATCCCCCAGGGCCTGTCGGCGCGCTCCTGCGCGATCCGCGCGTGAAATACCACCTGCAGCAACAGGTCCCCGAGCTCCTCGCGCAGATCAGTGTCATCTCCGGTCTCGATCGCCTCGACGACCTCGTACGTCTCCTCCACCAGGTACTCCACTAGGGAGCGGTGAGACTGCGCGGCGTCCCACGGACAGCCACCGGGCGAACGCAGCCGGTCCATGACGGCCACGACGTCGAGCAGCCGCGCACCTGGCACATCCCAGGATCCCGGCAGCATCTCGACCTCCGGCAGCTGCGCACCCGTGCCCGAGGCCTGGCCGGCGAGCAGGGTAGTGAGCGCCTCGGCGAGCCCAGGATCGCCGTCCGGGGACAACACCCACACCGCCGTCCCGGCGGTCCCCGCGCGCAGCAGAGCAGCGGCCGGCTCAGCAGCCCCGCCCGGCGCGACGACGGTGACGGTGACCCCGGCAGCGCTCAGGGCCGCCAGCAGGGGGTGGTCATCCGCGCCGACCAGAACGGTGTCGGCCTCGTGCAGCGTGCGCCACGCCGACCACGACAGCACCCCCGCCGGCACCCGGTGCGTGGTGGCCAGCAGCACGATCCTCCCGGTGTCGGTCACCGCACTGTCAGGACGAGGACGAGGGCGCCGGCGCCGGGGTGGACAGCGGCGAGGAGATGTCGGTGGGCAGCGCGCCCAGTGCCAGGGTCTGGGCGTCCCACGTCCCGTACCTCGGCGCCACCGCGGTGCCCAGCTCGGTCGAGAGCCGGCTCAGGTAGGTGAGCATGGCCTGCTGGCCCTTGTCGGGGGTCCCCGGCGCAAGCTTGTCCGCGAGCCCCTGCTCGATCAGGTACGTCCGGGCGTAGTCCGGGACCGCGGACGCAGGCACGCTGTCCTGGGTGAGCAGGGCCTGGTTGACGGCCCCGGCGCCCCCCTGCGACTTCGCGGTCGAGGTCAGCAGCGCGTCGACCTGGGAGTCGGTGACCGTGACCCCCTCGCGGGTGGCCGCGTCGTCGACGATCAAGGTACGGGCCAACCTGGTCACCGTGTCAGTGGTCACCTTCGAGGCGTCGAACGGGGTCGAGCCCAGCTCGGACCGTACCTGTGCCACCGCGTCGGCGACGTCGACGTTGCTCACCCGCTGGTCTCCGACTGTCGCGGCCGCCCCCGGGTTGTCGTCCGAGCTGCACCCGCTGAGCGCCACCACCGCCACGAGGGCGGCTCCCAAGACCACCCTGCTACCGATGATCCTGCTGCGCCGGGTCCGGCTCACTGGTGGTCCTTCCTGCGGTGCTGTCCATGCTGGCCATGCTGACCATGCTGGTAGTCGCGGTCCTCGAACGTCACTGTGCCGTGACCTCCTGGAGCAGCACACCCTCGATCAGGTCTCGTCCCCAGTCCAGCAGCGCCGTGTCACGAACCGGCTGCCCACCCACCCGGGCGGTCATCGGTCGTGGCACCAGGATGGTACGGGTCGCCGCCTTGATAAGGGTTCCCGGGTAGAGGCGCGCCAGGCGCAGCGACCGCGACTCGGCCAGCTGCACCGGGGAGAACCGGACGTGGTTGCCCTGCGCGACCACCTCGGCGATACCGGCCCGGCGCGCCAGGATCCGGAACCGCGCCACCTCGAGCAGGTGCTGCACCGGCACCGGGAGTGGCCCGTACCGGTCCGCGAGCTCGGCACCGACCTCCTCGACCTGCTCGTCGGTGATTGCGTCGGCCAGTCGTCGGTAGGCCTCCAGTCGCAACCGCTCCTCAGGCACGTAGTCATGCGGCATGTGGGCGTCCACCGCCAGCTCTACCCGGGACTCGAAGGTCTCGGGGGCGGCCCCGCCGTCGCGGTACTCCGCGACCGCCTCACCGACCAGTCGGATATAGAGGTCGAAGCCGACGTCGGCGATGTGCCCGCTCTGCTCACCGCCGAGCAGGTTCCCGGCACCCCGGATCTCGAGGTCCTTCATCGCCACTGCTGTTCCTGAGCCGAGGTCGGTGTGCTGGGCGATCGTGGCCAGCCGGTCGTGTGCCAGCTCGGTCAACGGCATCTCGGGCGGGTACAAGAAGTACGCGTAGCCGCGCTCACGGCCGCGGCCGACCCGGCCGCGGATCTGGTGCAGCTGCGAGAGCCCGAAACGGTCGGCGCGGTCGACGATCAGCGTGTTCGCGTTCGGGATGTCCAAGCCGGACTCGACGATGGTGGTCGAGACCAGCACGTCGAACTCCTTCTCCCAGAAGGAAACCATGACCTGCTCGAGAAGGTGCTCGTTCATCTGCCCGTGCGCGGTTGCGATCCGCGCCTCGGGCACCAGCTCGCGCAGCCGCGCCGCGACCCGGTCGATCGACTCGACACGGTTGTGCACGAAGAACACCTGACCGTCGCGGAGCAGCTCTCGTCGGATCGCCGCCGTGACCTGCCGCTCGTCGTAGCCGCCGACGAACGTCAGGACTGGGTGGCGGTCCTCCGGCGGGGTCTGGATCGTCGACATCTCACGGATGCCGGTGACGGCCATCTCCAAGGTCCGCGGGATCGGCGTAGCCGACATGGACAGCACGTCCACGTCCGTACGCATCGCCTTGAGGTACTCCTTGTGCTCGACGCCGAAGCGCTGCTCCTCGTCGACCACCACGAGCCCGAGGTCCTTGAACGCGACCTCGTTCCCGAACAACCGGTGGGTGCCGATGACGACGTCGACAGTGCCGTCGGCGATCCCAGCGATGACCTCGCGCGCCTGCTTGTCGCTCTGGAACCGGGACAGCGCAGCCACCTTCACCGGGAACGGGGCGTAACGCTCCGCGAAGGTCGAGAGGTGTTGCTGCACCAGCAGCGTCGTGGGGACCAGGACAGCCACCTGCTTGCCGTCCTGTACCGCCTTGAACGCGGCGCGGACGGCGATCTCGGTCTTGCCGTAGCCGACGTCCCCGCAGACCAACCGGTCCATCGGGACGACGTTCTCCATGTCCGCCTTGACCTCGTCGATGCACGACTGCTGGTCCGGCGTCTCGTGGTACGGGAACGCGTCCTCGAGCTCACGCTGCCAGGGAGTGTCTGGTGCGAAGGCATGGCCGCGGCTGGCCATGCGTGCCGCGTACAACCGGATGAGCGCGCCCGCGATCTCTCGAACCGCCTTGCGGGCCTTCGTCTTCGACCTCGTCCAGTCCGCTCCGCCGAGGCGGTGCAGCGTCGGCGACTCCCCTCCGACGTAGCGGGTGACTTGGTCGAGCTGGTCGGTCGGCACGTACAGCCGGTCTCCGGGTTGTCCGCGCTTGGCCGGTGCGTACTCGAGCAGCAGGTACTCGCGGGTCGCCCCGGCGACCGTGCGCTGGACCATCTCGAGGTACCGGCCGACGCCGTGCTGCTCGTGCACGACGAAGTCACCGGTCTTGAGCTGCAACGGATCGATAACCTGCCGGCGCCGGCTGGGCAGCCGGTGGCCATCCTTGGTGGTGGCCTTCTGGCCGACCAGGTCGGTCTCGGTGATGACAGCCAACCGGCTCGAGGGCAGCAGGAAGCCGTGCTCGAGTGCGCCGGTCGTGACGGTGAGCAGTCGCGGTTCCGGGGCGGCGTCCAGGACGGGCTCCAGCCGCGAGGCCAGCCCCTCCCCGCGGGTGGACTCGACCAGCCGCTCGGCGGTTCCCTGTCCGGCAGCCACCAGCACGACGGACCAGCCCTCACCCAGCCAGCCACGGGCATCGTCCAGGGCCCGGGCCATCTCGCCGCGGTAGGTCGGCACCGGGCCGGCGTCGATCGTGACCAGCTCGACGTCATCGGACATCGGGTCGAAGAGCTCCTCGTCCCCGGCGAACGGGGAGATCGCCCACCAGGCCCGGCCCTGGTCGAGAGCGGACGCGCGAACCTCGGCGATCGAGCGATACGCCGAAGCCCCAAGGTCGATCGGGGTCACGTTGCCGGCCGCGGCGTTGTGCCAGGACGCCTCGAGAAACTCCTGGCCGGTGGCCACCAGGTCATGGGCGCGGCGCCGGACGCGCTCGGGGTCGCACACCACGACCATCGCCGGCTCCGGCAACAGGTCCACGAGCAGCTCCATGCCACCGGCCAGGACCGGTG
>JBDTDW010000249.1:0-4756 GCA_039922855.1 Candidatus Nanopelagicales bacterium
TGGAGTCGGGGTGGTTGGCGTTGGCCGCGGACGGCGCGGCCGGTGTCACGGATCGGGAGCTGTGGGCGATCGCGACCGCGACGCCGGGCACGTTGGGGGAACCGGACCGGTACGCGGACCCGCGCGACGGGATCACCCAGCTGCGGAGCCTCGACCGGTTGGCCGCCCGGTTGGCCTCGCCACCGTTCTGAACCGCGCCGCTGGCAGCAGCCTCATCCGTTGATGCCGTTGGCCTGTGACACTTTCGTAGAGCGCCGAGACAGGAAGCCGGTCGGTGGGTCATCCTCCAGCCAGAGCGGCCCGCATCGAAGCCGCGCCAGGCGCTCCTCGGGCATCCAGCAAGGTTGGGCGCCGGGCGATGAACAGCCCGGGTACTTGGACATGATCGCGCCCCTCGATGGCGCGATCAGCACTGCCGACAAGCCGCCCATGCCGTATTCGCAACAGACCGGGAACGCATCATCGCTCACGGTTGCATTCACGCCGTGTCATGCGCAAGGCCGAAGGCGAACGGCACGTAGCCATCGCACTTACCCGCTCGGCTTGAGTAGTGAGAATGCGATGCAGCCGGGGTTGCTACTGAGTTGTCGAAAGGTGTCAGGGTGCGACATGGCCATGCTAGGTGAGGGCCGGGGCTCGACGAGACGCTCGATCAGGAATCCGGCTGTCGCGAACTCAGCGCACCAGTCGCCCAAGCGCTGCTTCCAGTACCTGACGTGCCAGTCGTCCTGCCAAGTCTCCTCGACTGCTTCGCGGTCGAAGTACCCGCCACCAGTCAGTCGCCAGTCGCTGGTCGGATGCGTCGTCGAGACGAACAGGTGGCCACCCGGCCGGCGAACTCGGAAGAACTCGGACAGGCATTAGGCCCGGTTGTCCACGTGATGAAGCACCAGGGCTATAACGGCAATGTCGTAGGACTCGTCGACAACCCAGTTGAGTGGGGCCTCAAGGTCCCAGACTCGTATGTCGGCGTCCTTCCTTACGCGGGTGCGAGCCAGGGACACCATCTCCGGGCTGGACCGCTGCGAGGACGGCGTCAGGCAGCTGCTGACAACTGGGTGAGAACGGTGGCGCTCAGAGCCCCGATCGAGGTCTGGGATCCCTCGATGACGGCGGAGACGAACTCGTCGTCGAGACGCAGCAGACCGAGGAGGAGGTGCCCGGGAAGTAGGCGGCTTTCGTGCAGCTCTCGAGCGACCCGTACGGCAAGCTCTAGGGAGTGCTTCGCTGCCGGGTCGAAGCGGGGCCTTGCGCGCTGGCGCCCCCCAGCGGCGCGCCGATCCGGAGCCGACTTGAGCGCGCCCACCCCGAACGTCTCCTCGACCGCGGCTCGTACTCCGTCGTAGTCGACACCGACGGCCCGCAGCAGGTCGTGGTCGACGGGTCCGGCTGACGGTTCCGCGCTGCGCGGCAGCAGCCGACGGATCGCGGCACCGGTGATACCGGCGTCGCGCAGCGGTCTTCCTGCGGTCTCGTCTCGAACCTCGGCGCACCCGTGCAGCAAGTGACCCGCTGTGAGGTAGCGCGACCCCAGCTCCAGTGCCACGTCGTGCGCGTCGACCACTACGGCTCGGGACTCTTCAGCGAATCTCTCGAACATGGAATCGGCCCTTCTACGACTTGCCGACGCGACTGCCGTGCTTTTGGTGGACGGCCTGCTTGGAGACGCCCAACTCGGCCGCGATCTGGGCCCAGGACCAGCCGAGGTCTCGAGCGCGGTCGACGTGCAAGGACTCAAGCTGCTCGGCCAGCCGGCGCAAGGAGGCGACCGCGCGCAACCCCACTGCGGGGTGGGCGCTACCGGCGGCTTTGCTGAGATCCGTGGTCACAAGCGTCAACTTAAGTTGCCGTAGACGATGCGTCAAGTCATATTGACGTCTCATCGGAAATGACCACTCGACCCGCCGGACGGGGTCCCGCGTCAGACTGAAGCAGAGGTGTCCGCCACCTTCGAGGCGAGGGCCGGACCGCGGAAGGGGCGGCTGCAGTGGTACCTCCGGGAGATGGAACGTACGAGGTGGGGACAACGCGTGGAACGGCCCGGGTCCACCTGCGAACGGCAGTCGGGCGTCGGGTTCAGGCCACCCTCGTCCTAGGGCACGGGGCAGGGCGCGGTACGGACACCGCGGACCTGCAGGCGATCGCCACCGAGCTGCCGGCATCCGGGGTGACGGTCGTCCTCGTAGACCAGCCGTGGGTCGTTGCGGGTCGACGGGTGGCCGCCCCGGCCGCCACGCTAGACGACGCCTGGATCCAGGTGCTGGCGTGGCTGCGGGACAACCGCATCGTCACGGAACGTGCCCGGCTCACCGTCGGTGGTCGAAGCACCGGGGCGCGGGTGGCCTGTCGCACGGCAGCGGCTGTCGATGCGGATGCCTTGCTGTTGCTAGCGTTTCCTCTGCTTCCACCAGCTTCTCGGAAGGATCCAGAACGGGCGGCGAGGGCTAGCGCCATTCGCCTGGGGGAGTGGCGGGCCGCCGGGGAGCGGTCGGTCGTGCTGGTCCAGGGGGAGCGTGATGCGTTCGGCTCCCCGGCAGATGTGCTGGCTGCGCTGGCCGAGCTCGACCTGGCGCAGCCGGTGCTCGTGGCAGTCCCCGGCGCCGATCACAGCCTGCGGTTGAGGACGTCCGCCGCTCGCGAGGCGCTGATCACCGCGGCGTTGCGCGCGACGCTGGGCGAATGAGGTGGGGAATGGTCCACTCGCCGACACGGTTGTCGCTCACGACCCTGTCACCTTGCCCGGAGGATCGACCGTGCTCGTGCTGCCCCGACCCACCGAGCTCCTCGACCCATGGGCGGGAGGGCTGTCGACGCCGGTGGGCGGAGGCAGACTGTCGGCCGCGCCGGTACTCTCACAGGTGATGACGCCTAGCCAAGAGAACCCGCAACGCGAGCCGCAAGCGACGAGCAGTCCCTCAGCAGCAGCACCAGCCCTTGCCGTGCCCCTCGACATCGAGGAGTCCACCGACCGGGCCCCCGCCGACGAGACGGACGAGGCCAGGGCGGCGCGCTTCGAACGTGATGCGCTGCCGTTCATGGACCAGCTCTATGCCGGTGCCATGCGGATGACGCGCAACCCCTCCGATGCGGAGGATCTGCTCCAGGAGACGTACGTCCGAGCCTTCTCGGCCTTCCACCAGTACCAGGACGGCACGAACCTCAAGGCGTGGCTGTTCCGCATCCTCACGAACACGTTCATCAACAGCTATCGCAAGAAGCAGCGCGAACCCCTGCAGACCAACACCGATGAGGTGGAGGATTGGCAGATGGCGAAGGCTGAGGCGCACACTGCGTCCGGTCTGCGTTCGGCCGAGGCAGAGGCCCTCGACCACCTGCCGGATTCCGACGTGAAGCAGGCGCTGCAAGCCATCCCGGAGGACTTCCGGATCGCGGTCTACCTCGCCGACGTGGAGGGGTTCGCGTACAAGGAGATCGCCGAGATCATGGGGACTCCGATCGGGACCGTGATGTCCCGGTTGCACCGCGGTCGTCGCCAGCTGCGCGAGCTGCTCTCGGACTATGCGCGTGAGCGGGGCCTGGTCCCTGTGGGAGGTGGGTCGTCGTGAGCTGCGGAAACCACCACGACCTTGACTGCGAGTCGATCCTGGCGGCCCTCGATGCCTTCATCGATGGTGAAGACTCGGATCTGGACCGCGCCAAGATTGCTCAGCACCTGCACGAGTGCGGTCCATGTCTGCAGGAGCAGCACGTCGAGCAGCTCGTGAAGGCGATCGTGGCCCGCAGTGGTGGGGGCGAACGGTGCAGCGAGCAGGTCCGGGCGCGGGTCGTGACGCGCATCCGCGAGGTACGTGTCGAGGTAACGGTGCAGCGCACCAGCGACTGAGCCCGTGTGCCCGGTGGCAGGCAACCTCAGCGGTTGCGGACCGAGCGTCAGCAGCCGTCAGGCGTTCGGACGGTTGCCGTGGTTGGCGGTGCCCTTCTTGCGGCTACGACGCTTGCGGGAGCGCTTGCTCATGGGTTCTCCTACGTTGCACCCCGTCGTCCGCGCGACCACAGGGATTCTGGCGGACATTCTGGCACGACGCACGAGCGCCGGGCACCGCGGCGTACGGCGGTGCCTCAGCCGGCCAGCCGTCGGTTGAGAGCCGCCAGGACCGAACGAGCGACGGCGTCATCCTGGTCGCCGCGTACCAGCGCCGCGCCGCACAGCACCTGCTCGCCGAGCCGGGGGATCGACAGGGACAGCACGGTGACGGCCAGGTGGCGCAGCCCGACCTCGAGCAGCTGAGCGCTCTCGATGTGCGCCGGCAGCCCGAGCAGCTCACTCACGGCCCGTACCGCCGCCTGGGCCACGATCCGAGGGCGGTGCACCGGGAGCCCCGGCCCGGTCGCCGTCCCGGGGTAGTCCTCACCGTCCACGGTCAGGACGACGGTGACCTCGGTCTCGCCCTCGGCGGTGCGTACGCCGATGGATCGCAGGGCCGGACGTACGGGGGACTCGGCGAGCTGCTCGGGGTCGGCGAGGTCCCTCGTGGGCCCGGCGATCTCGGCCTCCCCGATCTGAACGACGCTGACGATGCGGTGGTCGATGTCGAGGTCGAACTGCGCCATCGCCACGGACTGGACGTCGCGGACGACCTGCTTGGCTGGTTTACCGGGCTGAGCCAGGACGTGCACCTCGGTCGGCCGGGAGTCCGGGCCGGTCACGACGCTCGCGGCGCGAATCCCAGGGATCTGGCGCAGCGACTCCTCGAGCTCGGGGAGCAGTCGCAGGGCGGTCATCTCAAGCAGTCCT
>JBDTDW010000250.1:0-4880 GCA_039922855.1 Candidatus Nanopelagicales bacterium
CCGACCGCTGGAAGTGCCCTGAGTCCTAGACCGGCCTGAGTCCTAGACCGGCCCGAGTCCTAGACCTTCGAGTACTGGCGGATGTACGTGGCGAACCGGGCACGGAACAACGGCTCGAGCTCACCCACACCATCACTGCCGAACACCGCGCGGGTGGCGGCAATGGTCTCGGTGATGCTGCCACCGATCTCCCCCAGCGAACCACCCTCGGCCGCCGTGGCATTCAGAGCCGACGTGTGGTTGAGCAGGTCGAAGAAGAAGCCGATGTCGTGGCGGTCCTCCGCGACCGCGAACGCGCGCTCACGGAGCTCGTCGTAGGGGAGCTCCTCGAGCACCTCATCTGCCATGGGGCAGAACCTAGCCGACGATCCGGCATGCTGACACCTCGCCGCTCACTACCGAAGCGCCACGGCCCGCTCTCAGCCCGGGGCCGGAGTCGACTGGCGCTCGAGGGCACCGTCGGCAGGCGGATCGGGCAGCCGGCAGCTGTGCTCGAGCCACAGGGCGGCCACCACCACCAGCAGTGCGGCCAGGACACTGCCCGCGCACAGCAGAACCCGGTCGGCCGCCACCGAGATCGCCCAGTTCGGGACCAGCTCGATCCCCACACCGAGGTAGAAGCCGCCGAAGAAGGCACCGGTACGAGAGGCCGCCATCGCCAGAGCCGCGGTCCGCGCGGCGACGATCGGGTGCAACGGCCGGGTGCCCGTCATGCCGGCGAGCCGGGCTCGCACTCCACGAGTCCACAAGATGATCGCGATCCCCAGGACCAGCAGCGTGATGGGGGCGGTCCACGGGACCGCGAGGTAGCGGCCCGTGCGCGAGCTGACCAGGGACGCAGCTCCCCAGCCCAGTGACGCTGCGATGACCGCGATGGCCAGCAGCAGGCGGATCCGGGTCGGCTTCACGAGGGCAGCACGAGCACGAGGTCGGTGCGGCGCACGGCATCCACACCCTCGCGCGCCGTCGCCTCCGCTGCCAGCGCTGCGACGGCGCCGTGCCCCACCAGGTGTGCGGACGGCTCGACCTCAGCCCAGGGCACGAGCACAAAACCCCGCTCGTACGCCCTCGGGTGCGGCAGCATGAGCTCGGGGTCAGCACTGATGACGTCGCCGAAAGTAAGGATATCAACGTCAAGAGTTCTTGGCCCCCAACGAGTCTCGCGGGTACGCTGGTATTCCTGTTCGACCTCGTGAGCCAGCGCGAGCAGCTGCTGCGGTGTCTGGCTGGTGGTGCCGACGAGCACCGCGTTGAGGTATCCGGGCTGCTCCGGCCCGCCCACCGGCTCGGTCTGGTAGACGCTAGAGACCCGTGCGGCCCTCAGACGTCCCGATCCGGTGAGCAGGCGGGTCGCGCCCTGCAGTGCAGCCAACCGGTCGCCGAGGTTGGCGCCCAGCGAGAGTGCGACCCGGTGCGCGGGCCCTGGTGCGACGGCAGCGGCCGAGGTGGTCATCGGTGCCGCGCGATCGTGACCGTCACATCATCGAACGGGACTCCCACCGGCGCGTCCGGCTTGTGGACGGTGACGGTGACCTGCTGCACGCCCGCGCGCTCCAGGCACGCGGTGGCGATGCGATCGGCGAGCGTCTCGATGAGGTCGTACGGGCCGCCCTCGACATGGCCGACGACGTCGGCTGCCACTGCGGCGTAGTTCACTGTGTCCGACAGGGCGTCACTGGCCGCTGCCGGGGCGGTCCAGACCCCGAGCACGACATCGACCACAAAGGTCTGGCCGTCGCGCCGCTCCTTCTCCAGCACGCCATGGAACCCCCGGGCTCGGATCCCGGTGACGGCGATCTGGTCGAGCCCGCCGCCCTGGTCCCCCTGGACCGTCCGCTCACCCACGGTGTCCCCCCGTCGCCGGGTCCGGCTGCTCGCAGGGCGTCCACCGGGCGGCCACCCTTGCCGCGTCGACGCTGCCCTGGACGTCGTGCACGCGCACGCACCACACCCCGGCGGCGGCCGCCAGGGCGGTGACCGCATGGGTGGCTGCGTCCCGCTCAGCCGGCACCGGCGGCTCGGAGCCCTCTGCAAGCAGCTCGCCGAGGAACCGCTTGCGCGAGGCCCCGATCAGGACGGGGTGTCCCAGGGCGATGAGATCGGCAAGCCCTCGCAGCAGCGCCCAGTCGTGCTCGGCCACCTTCGCGAACCCCAGGCCCGGGTCCAGTACGACGCGGGCCGGATCCACGCCCGCGTCGACAGCGGCCAGGAGTCGGCCACCGAGCTCGCGGCACACGTCGGCGACGACGTCGTCGTACTGCGCCAGCATGGCCATGTCGACCGAGTGGCCTCGCCAGTGCATCGCCACGTACGGGACGGCGAGTCCGGCCACCGCCGGAAGCATGCCCGCGTCGGCGAGGCCGCCGCTGACGTCATTGACGAGCACGGCGCCGGCCGCCACGGCCGCCAGCGCGACCTCGGCGCGCATCGTGTCGATCGAGACCGGGACCCCACAGGAGACGAGCTCACGCACGACGGGCATCACCCGGCGCAGTTCCTCATCGGTGGCGACCCGGTGCGCGCCGGGCCGGGTCGACTCCCCTCCCACATCGACGAGGTCAGCACCCCGGGCGTGCAGCGCCAGCCCGTGCGCCACAGCAGCCTCGGGGCCAAGCCACAGCCCGCCGTCGGAGAACGAGTCGGGGGTGACGTTGAGCACCCCCATGACCAGGGTGCGCCGCGCCGTGACGTCGGCCAGCGGCTCGGGCAGTCCCGCGGGTCCTCTGGAGGGCACGACGGCCGGTTCGGCTAGTCGCCGCGTGGGTGCCGAACCTGGGACCACGTCGGGAGGTCGCACGCGTCAGCGCCCGAGGATGAGGCTCATGGCCTCAGCCCGGGATGCCGAGTTGAGCAGCTGGCCGCGCACCGCACTGGTGATCGTGCGAGCGCCGGGCTTGCGGACCCCGCGCATCGACATGCACAGGTGCTCGCACTCGATCACCACGATCACCCCTCGTGGCTGCAGGATCTCGGTCAGGGCATCGGCGACCTGCGTCGTGAGCCGCTCCTGCACCTGGGGTCGCTTGGCGAACACGTCGACCAGTCGGGCGATCTTGGACAGGCCGGTGATCCTGCCGTCCAGGCCCGGGATGTAACCCACGTGAGCCACGCCATGGAAAGGCACGAGGTGATGCTCGCAGGTGGAGTAGACCTCGATGTCCTTGACCAGGACCAGCTCGTCGTGCCCGAGGTCGAACGTCGTGCTCATCACGTCCTCGGGTCGCTGACGCAGGCCGGCGAACGTCTCCGCGTAGGCGCGCGCCACCCGGGCCGGTGTGTCGCGCAGCCCTTCCCGCTCGGGGTTCTCCCCGACCGCGATCAGCAGCTCACGCACGGCCGACTCGGCCCGTGCCCCGTCGTACTCGGGCACGCTGGTCAGATCGCTGCTCCGCACTCCTTCGATGGCCATGCCACCCTGCCTTCTGCTCGGTCCCTGCCCGCCGACGAGCCGGTTGTCACCGACCGGGCCTGGCGTCCTCACGCCTCCGGCTGGGTCGACCTCGCCGGAGACTGCTCAGGGAAAACCGGTTGCTCCGGTGTAACCAGAGGTCGCGGCACGGGATCCTCGGAGCCGACGTGGCCGTTGGTGGCGCCGTTGCCGTTGACAGCGGTGCGGCGCGCCGGGATCGGTGGCACCGGTCCGCGGTCGCTGGGCACCCGTCGGGAGGATCCGGTCCACGCCGGACGCTCGGGCCGGCGGTTCAGCGGCTCGAAGATGGCAGCGATCTCGTCACGGTTGAGGGTTTCCTTCTCCAGCAGCGCCCGGACCAGCGCATCGAGCACGTCCCGGTTGTCGACGAGGATCTCGTACGCCTCGTGGTGCGCGCCGTCGATGAACGCTCGCACCTCCCCGTCGATCGCGGCCGCGACGTCCTCGGAGTAGTCGCGCCCGTGGCCCATGTCACGGCCGAGGAAGACCTCGGCCTGCTCCTGGCCGTACTTGATCGCCCCGAGACGCTCGGTCATGCCGTACTGGGTGACCATGGCGCGGGCGACCGCCGTCGCCTTCTCGATGTCGTTGGAGGCCCCGGTGGTCGGGTCGTGGAAGACCATCTCCTCGGCGGCGCGGCCCCCGAGCATGTACGCCAGCTGCCCGAGCAGCTCGGCTCGAGTGGTGGAGTACTTCTCCTGCTCCGGCAGGACCATCGTGTAACCGAGTGCGCGACCGCGCGGCAAGATCGTGATCTTCTGCACCGGGTCCATGTTGGGCAGGGCCGCGGCGACGAGCGCGTGGCCGCCCTCGTGGTAGGCGGTGATGGTGCGCTCCTGCTCGCTCATCAGGCGGGTCCGCTTCTGCGGGCCACCGATCACGCGGTCGATCGCCTCGTCCAGCGCGGCGTCGTCGATGAGCTTGCCGCCGGTCCGCGCGGTCAGCAGCGCGGCCTCGTTGAGCACGTTGGCCAGGTCCGCGCCGGTGAACCCGGGGGTACGCCGGGCGACGGACGCCAGGCGTACGTCCGGTGCCATCGGCTTGCCCAGCGAGTGTACTTTCAAGATCGCCTCGCGGCCTGCCATGTCCGGTGCGGAGACCGCGATCTGCCGGTCGAACCGACCTGGGCGCAGCAGCGCCGGGTCCAGGATGTCGGGACGGTTCGTTGCAGCGATGAGGATGACACCGCCAGTGACGTCGAAGCCGTCCATCTCCACGAGCAGCTGGTTCAGGGTCTGCTCGCGCTCATCGTGACCGCCGCCCAGGCCGGCGCCGCGGTGCCGGCCGACCGCGTCGATCTCATCGACGAAAATGATCGCCGGAGCGTTGGCCTTGGCCTGCTCGAACAGGTCACGAACCCGACTGGCACCGACGCCGACGAACATCTCGACGAAGTCCGAGCCGGAGATCGAGAAGAACGGGACGCCTGCCTCGCCGGCCACGGCGCGGG
>JBDTDW010000251.1:0-3082 GCA_039922855.1 Candidatus Nanopelagicales bacterium
ACCCGTACCCCGGGAAACCCGAATCCGGCTGCGCGCTGATACAACGGGATGCGGGTCTGACGCTCCAGGGGCTCGCTGATGGCCCATTGGTTGTTCTGGCAGAAGAACACTACGGGAGCGTTGAACACCGCCGCGAAGACGAACGACTCGCTGACGTCGCCCTGGCTCGTGGCACCGTCACCGAAGTAACAGATGACGGCGTCGTCCGTCCCGTCGCGCTGGATCCCCATGGCGTAACCGACAGCGTGCAGCGTCTGGTCCCCGATGACGATCGTGTACAGCGCGAAGTTGTGCTCGCGCGGGTCCCAGCCGCCGTTCGTGACTCCTCGGAACAGTCCGAGCAGTGTCAGGGGGTCGATCCCTCGGGTCCACGCGACGCCGTGCTCGCGGTACGTCGGGAACGCGTAGTCCCCCGGATCCAGCGCGCGGCCGGACCCCACCTGCGCCGCCTCCTGCCCCAGCAGCGGCGCCCACAGTCCCAGCTCACCCTGGCGCTGCAGGGCCGTCGCCTCGGTGTCGACGCGGCGTACGAGCACCAGGTCGCGGTACAGAGCGCGCAACTGCTCCGTTGTCAGGTCGACGTCGTAGTCGGGGTGGTGGACACGTTCCCCCTCGGGGGTGAGCAGCTGGATGAGCTCAGGGCCGCCGTCAAGTGTCATGGGTGGACCTCCTGCGGGCAGTTCGGGTGCACCCGTGGCGGCCACCGGAGGATCTCCCCGACGTCGCCCGCGAATGCGTCACTTCGGGCATCCTGGCACCTCCTGGCCGTTCCCGCCGCGCGCGCCCTCAGACTCCTCACCCCCTGGACCTTCCCGGGACGGCGCTACCGTGAGGCTTGTGACCGAGGTGGCGCCACTTGGGCTGCATTCGCGCCAGGGACGGATTGCGGTAGCGGCCACGATCGTCGCCAGCGGCGCCGCCTTCCTGGACGGGTCGATCGTCAACGTCGCGCTGCCGCACATCAACGCCGACCTCGGCGGCGGGTTCACGGCGGCGCAGTGGATCGTCGACGGATACCTGCTGACCTTGGGCTCGCTGGTCCTGGTCGGCGGCTCGCTCGGGGACCTGCTGGGCAAGCGCCGGGTGTTCGAGACCGGGCTCGTCATGTTCGCGATCTCGTCAGCCCTGTGCGGGCTCGCACCCACAGTGTCGGTCCTGATCGCAGCGCGGCTGCTGCAAGGCGTCGGCGCGGCGCTGCTGGTCCCGACGTCGCTGGCTCTGCTGTCCGCGCTCTTCTCAGGCGCCGACCGAGGGGCGGCCATCGGTGCCTGGTCCGGGCTCTCCGGGGTTTTCACGGCGTTGGGGCCGTTCGTGGGCGGCGTCCTCGTGGACTCCAGCGTCGCCGGGTGGCGCTGGGCATTCCTCATCAACCCACCGCTGGTCGTGGTGGCGCTGGTGCTGTCGCGCCGCGGCATCCCCGACCTGCCCGGGATGCGCACGCACGCACCTCTGATCGGACAGGTCGACGTGCTCGGCGGTGTCCTCATCACCGTCGGACTGGCACTTCTGGTCGGACCGCTGATCGAGATCACCCGACTCGGCACGGTCGTCACGCTGCTGCTCATCGTCGCGGGCGCGGTCGTGCTGTTCGGCTTCGTTGCACTGGAGGAGCGACGCGAACGCACTCAGAAACCCCCACCCCTGCTCTCGTTGCAGCTGTTCAGGATTCGCAGCTTCGTCGTCGCAAACATCGTGACGTTCGCCGTCTACGGCGCCTTCAGCGTCGCCGGGTTCATGCTCAGCATCCTGCTGCAGGTGGCGCTGGGCTACAGCGCGCTGCAGGCGGGGGCTGCCAGCGTCCCGGTCACGGTGATCCTCGCGGTGCTGTCCTCGCGGGTCGGCCGGCTCGTTCCGACAGTCGGTCCCAGGATCCTGCTCACCGCCGGGTGTCTGGTCATCACCGTCGGGTTCTCGCTGCTGTCGCTCATCGACGAGCACTCGTCGTACGTCACCGGGGTGCTGCCCGGCGTCATCGTGTTCGGGCTGGGACTGGCTCTGGTCGTCGCACCCGTGACCACGACCGCGCTCGCCGACGTCTCCGGCCCGCACGCCGGGGGCGCGTCCGGGGTGAACAACGCGGTGGCCAGGATCGCCGGGCTGGCCGCCATCGCGGCACTCCCGCTGCTGGGTGGGCTGGCCGGAGACTCGTTGGCCGGCGGCCCCGCGTTCGTAGCCGGGTACTCCCGTACCCTCCTCGCGGCGGCCGCGCTGTGCCTGAGCGGGGCCGCGGTGTCGTGGTGGGGCTTCCGGCCGCTGCGGACCCCTGCTGCCGGTGTCGGCGGCGGCCCGCCATGACTGCGCTGGGCCCACTGGCTGACGTCACTGTGCTGATGGTCGTCTGAGCTTGGCTCACGGACCGATAGACGACCCCTAGGACAGTGGCGTCGGTCCTCTGGTGGCAGGGTGGCGGCGTGGCGGGACGGGGGCAGGACGCGCCGTCGCGGGCACCGGGTGTGGCGACGATCGCGGCGCTGGACGACCTCGTCACCACGTGCCGGGCCTGCCCGCGGTTGGTGGCGTGGCGGGAGGCGGTCGCGGCCGCACCCCGGGCTTCGTACGCGGGCCAGACGTACTGGGGCCGCCCGGTCCCCGGCTTCGGGCCGCCGGACGCCGCGATCTTGGTGGTCGGGCTGGCCCCCGCGGCGCACGGCGCGAACCGGACCGGGCGGATGTTCACCGGCGACCGCAGCGGCGACGTGCTGTTCGCGGCGCTGCACCGGGCCGGGCTTGCCTCGCAGCCGAACTCGGTGGCCGCAGGCGATGGGCTGACACTGACGGGGGTACGGATCACCGCGCCTGTGCGCTGCGCCCCACCGCAGAACAAGCCCACCACTGGTGAACGGGACACCTGCAGCCCGTACCTGGCCCGCGAGCTCGAGCTGCTCGGACCGACGCTGCGGGTAGCCCTGGTCCTGGGCGGCTTCGGGTGGCAGGCACTGCTCGGCGTGCTGGACCGTTCCGGGTTCGAGCTGCCGCGGCCGCGGCCGCGGTTCGGGCACGGCGCCGAGGTGGTCGTCCCACACCCCGACGGCCGCTCCCTGACGTTGCTCGGCTGCTACCACGTGAGCCAGCAGAACACCTT
>JBDTDW010000252.1:0-4383 GCA_039922855.1 Candidatus Nanopelagicales bacterium
CCCGCGAGACCGTGATGCAGGCCGTGCACCGCCGCACCGGGGTCGCCGCCGCGAGCGCGGCTCTGGAGGCTGCCGCCCACGCGCTCGCCGACGGTGGTGACGGTGCGGACGACCGCTACTCGGACGCGCTGGAGCAGTGGTTGGCTCTGGGCGGTGCCGACCTCGACGAGCGGATCGCCGGCGTCGCGTTCGACCTGGGTCTGGACGCCGACCTGGACCTGCCGACATCGGCGTTGTCAGGCGGGCAGAGCGCCCGCGTCGCTCTCGCGTCGCTGCTGCTGTCCCGGTACGACCTGTACCTGCTCGACGAGCCCACGAACGACCTCGACGTCGAAGGCTTGGAGCTGCTGGAGGAGTTCGTTCTCTCCCAGCCCTGCGGGATCGTCGTGGTGAGTCATGACCGGGAGTTCTTGTCCCGCACGGCGACGACGGTGGTCGAGATGGACGTCAGCCTGCAGCGGGTCGCAGCGTACGGAGGTGGCTACGACGCATACCTGCAGGAGCGGTCGGTCGCGCGCCGCCACGCACGGGAGGCATATGAGGAATACGCCGCCCGCCGTGAGGCACTGCAGGCCAGGGCCCGAAGCCAACGCGCCTGGATGGAGAAGGGGGTCAAGAACGCTCGCCGCAAGGCCCAGGACAACGACAAGATCGGCCGCAAGTTCCGCGCCGAGGCCACCGAGAAGCAAGCCTCGAAGGCCCGTCAGACGGACCGCTTGATCCAGCGCCTCGACGTGGTGGAGGAGCCGCGCCGGGAGTGGGCACTGCAGTTCACGATCGCCGGTTCTGGGCGTTCCGGGGAAGTCGTGGCGATGCTGGGCTCAGCGGTCGCCCACCGTGGGTGCTTTCGCCTCGGACCGGTCGACCTCGTGCTGCACCGGCTCGACCGGGTAGCGGTGACGGGCCCGAACGGAGGCGGCAAGTCCACTCTTCTTGGCGTTCTGCTGGGGCGTGTGCCGTTGGACGAAGGCACCCTCACACCAGGGGCGGGCATCGAGGTCGGGGAGATCGATCAGGTACGTGGTCTGTTCCTGGGGCAGGAGCCGCTGGGGGTGGCCTTCGGTCGGCAAGTGCCCGACTGGCCGACATCAGATGTACGCACGCTGTTGGCCAAGTTCGGGCTAGGTGCCCACCAGGTGCACCGGTCGGCCTCGACGTTGTCCCCCGGCGAGCGCACCCGAGCCGCGCTGGCCCTGCTACAGGCGAGGGGGGTCAACCTTCTCGTCCTGGACGAGCCGACCAACCATCTCGACCTGCCAGCCATCGAGCAGCTGGAGCAGGCGCTGGACGCCTTCGACGGCACGATCCTGCTCGTCACCCACGACCGCCGGATGCTACAGACCGTTCGGCTGACGCGGCGCTGGGAGGTCGATGCCGGTCAGGTGAGTGAGGTGAGCCCGGACTGATGCCTGACGGCCGAGGCCGAGCGACGAATCGCGGAATCGTGGTCGGTGGCATGCTGGTGTCATGGCAGGTTCGGACGACGATCTCGAACGGCTGATGCGCGAGGTTGACGCATCGCTGTCCGGGGGTACGGCCGGAGCCTCGTCGGAGCCGGCGAACCTGCCGGCCAAGAAGGGTGAGCGCTCACCGAGCACTACAGGGTCGGACGCGGCATCGAAGAGCCGGGTCTCACGAGCGACCGGTGCCGGCGTCGTCGCGGGTGCGACGACCGGTGTGCTCGTCTTCGTCGTCGTGTTCGTCTTCTCGTGGCTGCCGCTGGTCGGGCACCCGTTCGCCGCCGCCCTCGGTGCCTTCCTCGCGGCGTTCCTCACGGCGGCCTACCTGACCTTCAAGAACGACAAGGAGTAACGCCAGCCAGCCAGCGGGCCGGTGACCTGGGTTTACCGGACAGCGAGAGTGCCCACGTGCCGGCGAAGCCACGCGCGAGCCGTGCGTGCTCAGTTTTGGAGGTGACGCGGACCAGGTCACCTGCGATCGAAGATCACCCGGGTGGGAGGTTCCACCCGAGCAAGGCTGGCGTCTCGCGCTCGTACCCGAGCAGGCCGAGGTGGGCCGCGTCCAGGACCAGGTGCCGGCCGGTGATCGGCGGCAACGCCAACCACGTGGCTGCCAGTATGCGCAGCAGGTGAGAGTGCGAGACGAGGACGCAGTCGCGTCCGCCCGCGACCACCTCCGCACAGCGGTCCAGCACCGGACGGACGCGGTCGACCACCTGCTGCAGGCTCTCGGGGCCGTCCACGACGGCGCCCGGCGGTGATGTGATGGTGTGCAGCGTAGCCAGATCCGCGTCCCAGACGTCCCAGTGCGGCTGCCCGGTGAGCTGGCGCAGCTGGGCCGTCGTCAGGCCCTCGGCCGCACCGTAGCGACGTTCCATGAGGGCCGGCTCGGCAGTGGGGGTGAGTCCGGCGAGCTCGGCGGTCAACCAGGCGCGGTGCAGGGGGCTCGACAGGGTCAGGGCGATGTCGTACCCCGCGAGCGGACGGGCCAAGGTCTTGGCCTGCTGCTCCCCCTCGGCGGTGAGCGTGATGTCGGTGGACCCGGTGTGACGTCCGGACTCGCTCCACGGCGTCTGGCCGTGACGGACCAGGACGATCCGGCCGCTCACGCGGGTTCCCCTGCTCCGGTCCGGGAGCCGGGGCCGAGGGCGTAGAACGCGACGGCACTGGCGGCGGCGGCGTTGAGGCTGTCGACACCGGGGCGCATCGGTATGCGTACGCCGGCGTCGCAGCGTGCGATCGCCTCGGGCGTCAGTCCCGAGCCCTCACTACCGATGAGCACCGCCACGGGACCGGTCGCCGTGACTTCCGGCAGTGACGTCCCGGAGCCTTCCGGAGACAGGGCGAGGAGCAGGAACCCCTGTGAACGCAACAGGTCCAACGACTCCGGCCACGGGTCAGCCCGGGTCCACGGCACCTGTAGCACGGTGCCCATGGACACCCGCACACTGCGCCGGTAGAGCGGGTCCGCGCACCGAGGGCTGACCAGCACTGCATCGACACCCATTGCGGCCGCGCTGCGGAACACGGCTCCGACGTTCGTATGGTCCACCAGGTCCTCCAGCACCGCGACGAGGGTCGCGCCGGTGACCAGCTCCGCGACCGGGCGCAACGGCTTGCGGGCCATCGCCGCGAGCATGCCGCGATGTACCTGGAAGCCCGTCACAGCGGCGAGCACGTCGTCGGGCACGACATACAACTCGACGTCGTACGACGCCAGAAGGGTGTCGGCCTCGGGCAGCCAGCGGGCGGAGAGCAACGCGCTTCGCGGCTGGTAGCCGGCCCGCAGACACCGACGTACGACCTTCGCGCTCTCGGCGATGAACAGCCCGTTCGCCGGTTCCAGCAGCCGCCGCAGCGAGACATCGGTCAGGGAAAGGTAGTCCCGCAGCCGAACGTCCGACGCGTCCCCGATCTCGATCACCTGGGCCATGGCACCGGCCGGTCGGTGGCGGCGGCTACGAGGTGATCGCCTCGGGGGGTGTCAACGGTGCCGCGACGGGCGCGGCGGGGGTGGCCGCGGCACCGGCGCGGGACACGAAAGCGGTGGACAGTCCCTCCATCGCCTTTGTCAGCTCGACCGGAACGACCCACACCTTGTTGGCGCTGCCGTTCGCGATTGCCGGGAGAGCCTGGATGTACTGGTAGGCCAGCACCTTCTCGTCGGCATCGCCGGCGTGGATGGCAGCGAAGACCTTGTGGATGGCTTCGGCCTCGCCGTTGGCGCGCAGGACCCTCGCCTCGGAGTCTCCTTGCGCCCGAAGGATCGCGGACTGCCGTTCGCCCTCGGCGGTGAGGATCTGGGACTGCTTGAAGCCCTCGGCCGTCAAGATGGCGGCGCGCTTGTCACGCTCGGCGCGCATCTGCTTTTCCATCGAGTCCTGCACCGAGTGCGGTGGGTCGATCGCCTTGAGCTCGACCCGGTTCACCCGGATCCCCCACTTGCCGGTCGCCTCGTCGAGCACGCCACGCAGCTGGGCGTTGATGTGGTCGCGGCTGGTGAGGGTCTTCTCCAGGTCCATACTGCCGACGACGTTTCGCAGGGTCGTCACGGTGAGCTGCTCGACTCCGGTGATGAAGTTCGCGATCTCGTACGTAGCCGCCTTCGGGTCCGTCACCTGGAAGTAGATGACCGAGTCGATGCTGACCACCAGGTTGTCCTCGGTGATGACCGGCTGCGGTGGGAACGAGACGACCTGCTCGCGCATGTCGACCAGCGGCCGCAGCCGATCCACGTACTGCACCAGAAGGGACAGGCCCGCATTCAACGTCCGGTGGTAGCGGCCAAGTCGCTCCACCAGCCCGGCGTTCGCCTGAGGGACGATGCGTACCGCCTTCGCCAGGGTGGTGATGACGAACAGCACCACGATGAGGGCGGCCACGATCGAACCGATCTGACCGTTCGACATCTCTGCTCTCCTAG
>JBDTDW010000253.1:0-5081 GCA_039922855.1 Candidatus Nanopelagicales bacterium
CGGCCCGCCACGTTCGGCGGTGGTGCGGTTGGTTCGGGCCTCAGGCCTGCCGCGCTGTCGACTTGATGCGGCTCGTCAGGTCCGTCACCTGGTTGTAGAGGCTGCGCCGCTCGGCCATCAGCTGGCGGATCTTGCGGTCGGCGTGCATGACGGTCGTGTGGTCGCGCCCGCCGAACGCCTGGCCGATCTTGGGCAGCGACAGGTCGGTGAGCTCACGGCACAGGTACATGGCGATCTGGCGGGCCGTCACAAGTACCCGGGAGCGCGAGGAGCCGCAGAGGTCGTCGATCGTGACCCCGAAGTACGACGCCGCCTGCACCATGATCAGCGATGCGGTGATCTCCGGACCGGCCTGGTCGGTGATGAGGTCCTTGAGCACCACCTCGGCGAGGGCGAGGTCCACGGCCTGTCGGTTCAGGCTGGCGAACGCTGTCACCCGGATCAGGGCGCCCTCGAGCTCACGGATGTTGCTGGAGATCTTCGAGCCGATGAACTCGAGTACCTCCGGCGGCGCCGTGAGCCGCTCCTGCGCCGCCTTCTTGCGCAGGATGGCGATACGGGTCTCGAGGTCCGGTGGCTGCACGTCCGTGATCAGGCCCCACTCGAACCGTGAGCGCATCCGGTCCTCGAAGTCCTGCAGCTGCTTGGGAGGCAGGTCACTGGTGATGACGATCTGCTTGTTGGCGTTGTGCAGTGTGTTGAACGTGTGGAAGAACTCTTCCTGCGTCTGAACTTTTCCGGAGAGGAACTGGATGTCGTCAACCAGCAGGATGTCCACTTCGCGGTACCGGCGCTGGAACACTGCCGCCTTGTCGTCCCTGATCGAGTTGATGAACTCGTTCGTGAACTCCTCCGAGCTGACGTAGCGCACCCGGGTGCCTGTGTAAAGGCTGCGCGCGTAGTGCCCGATGGCGTGCAGCAGGTGGGTCTTGCCCAGCCCGGACTCGCCGTAGACGAAGAGCGGGTTGTACGCCTTCGCGGGCTGTTCGGCAACCGCGACGGCAGCGGCGTGGGCGAAGCGGTTGCTCGAGCCGATGACGAAGGTGTCGAACGTGTACTTCGGGTTGAGCCGGCTCGACTCGTCGGTGCTCGTGCCGGGTCCGCCGCTGCCGGGCCGGCCGGACCGGTCCAAGTTCTCGCCGCGGGCCGAGGCGCGTCGCTCGGTGTGGTCCAGGGGCTCCACCGTCGGTGGTCCCTGCTCCCGGCCAGGAGCAAGCGGTGCGTACCCGGGAGCAAGCGGTGCGTATGTCGCGTCGGCGAGGTCATCGGTGGCGTCGTCGTCCAGTGCCGGGGCGATCGAGGGATCCACCGTGACGGCGATGCGGATGTCGCGCCCCATGGTCCGCGACAGCGCGGCGACGACCACCGGGCGCAGGCTGCTCTCCAGCACGTCCTTGGTGAAGTCGTTGGGTGCGGCCACCACCGCTGTGTCCTCGATCATCGCGAGCGGCCGGGTCAATGAGACGAAGGCCCGCTGCTGGGCGGTCATGCCCTCGTCGCCGAGGGAGTCCAACGCCCGCGCCCAGATCTCGACGAGGTCCTCGCCACTGCCGTCCTTGATGTCTGTCACGGACACGTCCTCGTCGGTCAGGCGGTGGTGCGAACGGGTCGCCGAGGCCGCAGTCCACAAGTCGTCCACAGGTGTGAATGGCTCGGCAGATCAGTGATCGGCTCACCAGGATCGACGGCTTCGATGGTGTCATGTGCCGCGTGCCGGTCCGGGTGAGGCCTGACGGTAGCGGGCCCGGACAGCACCTCGTCAACCGTTGTCCACAGGTTTTGGCCTCCCATTTCACTCCCGACCGGCGTGTCGCGGCCTGCCGAGCGTTCCAGCGCCTGAGATGATGGCAGGTCGTTGTGGGAAGGATCACGGCGACCTCGCGCTGGGCGGGAGGTGGCGGTGACGGTTTGACCCCGCCGGGACCCGCTGCGTAACGTTGCGCTACCGCGTTCCCACGTGTGGTTTGTGCTGCCCGCACACACCCGCTCCGACGCAGTGGTCCCTGCCGAATGTCGGCGAACCGCATCGGTCGCGACGTTGTCGCGGCACCGACGCGGACGTCGGTGTCCGGTGGCGGCCGTACGGTCCGGACCGACCAGGCCCGAACTGAGCCGCGCACCGCCCGTACGACCCCAGCACCAGGAGCACACCGTGAGCAAGCGAACGTTCCAGCCGAACAATCGGCGTCGAGCCAAGACCCATGGCTTCCGGCTGCGCATGCGGACCCGAGCAGGGCGCTCGATCCTGTCCGCACGTCGGCGCAAGGGCCGAGCCGAGCTCTCGGCCTGACGAGCCGGCCGACCGGCGAGCTGCCATGCCGCCTGCGCCCCCTCGCGACGCCAATTCGCCCGCGCCTGCCCACCACATCATGTTGCCCGCACCCTCCCGGATCCGGCGTAGCCGGGAGTTCACCGAGACGATGAGCCACGGGGTACGCGCCGGGCGGGCCAGCCTGGTCGTCCACCTCGACGTCCCGGCCTCGGAGGCGGGGACACCGGTCGGGCACGCTGCGCGGGCCGGGTTCGTCGTCAGCAAGGCGGTGGGCAACGCAGTGGCTCGGCACTTGGTGGCCCGTCGGCTGCGGGCGCTGATGGCCGTACGACTGGACAGCCTGCCGGCGGGCTCACGTGTCGTGGTCCGGGCACTGCCCGGTTCGGCCGCCACCTCGTCGGGGCAGCTGGCCAGGGACCTCGACAGCGCTCTGACCAGGGCGCTGGAACGCAGCAGCGCTCATCGGGAGCGCGGATCCGGACCGAACGAGGCAGGATCGATGCACGAGGGGAGGGCGCGGTGAGCCAACAGACGGCCCACAGGCATGTCGACTCGTCGGCTCCAGCGCAGCCGGAACCGAATACACGGCACTACTCACTTCGGACCACCGTGTCCGCGGTACTTCGGCTGCCCGGACTGCTGATCGTGCGGTTGTTGCTGCTGCTGCTCTGGCTCTACCAGAACCTCGTGAGCCCGATGCGCGCGCCGAGCTGCCGCTACTACCCGTCGTGCTCGTCGTACGCCGTCGGTGCCCTTCGCCGGCACGGCGCCGCCAAGGGCACGGCACTGGCCGTCGCGCGGGTGTGCCGCTGTCACCCGTGGACCGCAGGCGGCCTGGACCCCGTGCCGCCAGTGGGGCGGTGGCGTAACCCCGAAGATCACACAACCTCAGATCCCACAGCCTCAGGTCCCACGAGCTCAGATCCCGCGCCCGCGGACCTCACCACCGAAGGCGCCACCCTCTCAGACCCCGCCTCAGGGTCCGCGACCCCTGAACCCACCCTCCCCGATCCGGAGCCCGCATCGTGACCTGGAACCCGATCACCTGGCTCGAATGGGTCGTGTCCTGGATCCTGGTCCAGTTCCACAGCGTCTTCGCCGTCGTCTTCGGCGCCAGCAGTGGCATCTCCTGGGCACTGGCGATCGTCGGCCTCGTCGTGGTCATCCGGATCCTGCTGATCCCGCTTTTCGTGAAGCAGATCAAGAGCCAGCGCAACCTGCAGATCCTTCAGCCCAAGATGAAGGAGATCCAGAAGAAGCACGCCGGGGACCGCGAGAAGCAGTCCCAGGAAATGATGAAGCTCTACAAGGAGACAGGGACGAATCCGCTGGCCTCGTGCCTGCCGATCCTGGCCCAGTCCCCCATCTTCTTCGCGCTCTTCCGGGTCCTCAACGGGATCGCGCAAGGCCTGCAAGAGGGCGTCCTCACGCCGCAGCAGGTCCAGCAGGCGCACGATGCGACGTTGTTCAACGTGCCCATCTACGCCACGTTCAAGGACGCCGACCAGACCCCCTTCCCCACCACGACGCGAATCCTCACGATCGTCATGATCGTGCTCATGACCGCGACCACCTTCATCACCCAGCGCCAGCTGCTGGTCAAGAACACCGCCAAGGGCAACCCCATGGCGCAGCAGCAGAAGATCCTGCTGTACGTCTTCCCGTTCTTCTTCGCCGTCACCGGCATCAACTTCCCGATCGGTGTGCTGCTGTACTGGCTCACGACGAACCTGTGGTCGATGGGCCAGCAGTTCTACGTGATCCGCAACAACCCGCAGCCCGGCACGCCCGCGTACGACCACTGGGAGCAGCGTCGGGACCGCAAGCAACGACGCAAGGACGGCTTGCCGCCCGAGCCCGAGGAGCCTGCTCCAGTGGCGGTGCCCGCCGCCGTCAGGGCGCAGCCGAAGAAGCAGTCCAAGTCGCAACGCAAGAAATAGTGCCCGTTTCCCGTGAAACGCCACGATCCCCCGGCGGTCGTCGCCGGCCTGTCGTACCTCTAGGAGTGAACTGTGACTGAGTCCCCCGGTTCCCGCGTCACCGACCTCGAGCAGGAGGGCGACATCGCAGCGGACTACCTCGAGGCGCTGCTGGACATCGCCGATCTCGATGGCGACATCGACATGGACGTCGAGGGCAACCGCGCGCTGGTAAGCATCGTGGGTGACGACGTGAGCGAGCTGGTCGGTGACCGCGGCAAGGTGCTCGACGCGCTGCAGGAGCTGACTCGGTTGGCCGTGACGCGCGAGACCGGCGAGCGTTCCCGGCTGATGCTGGACATCGCCGGCTTTCGTGCCGCCCGCCGAGCCGAGCTGACCGAGCAGGGGACGAAGGCAGCGGCGGAGGCTAATGCCAGCGGTGAGCCGGTGCGACTGGCTCCGATGTCGCCGTTCGAGCGCAAGGTCATCCACGACGCCGTCGCTGCGGCCGGACTGCGCAGCGAGTCCGAGGGCGAGGAGCCCAGCCGGCGGGTCGTTGTCCACCCGACGTCGGCCTGACCACCCATTCGTATCGCTGGTAGCGCGTCGTGACCACGTCCGGCGACCCGACCGTTTCCCGTGAAACGGCCAGTGCATTTGCCGTCTCGAAGGAAACGGCCAGTTCATTCGCCGTCTCGAAGGAAACGGCCAGGCCCGGTCGTACCGATGCTGCTGCCCGGGACGCGCTGCTGAGCCGATACCCCGACGCCGAGGCGGGCCTGCAGACGTACACCGAGCTGCTGCAGGGCCCGGGGGTCGAGCGCGGGCTGATCGGGCCCCGAGAGGCGACGCGGCTGTGGGAACGGCATGTGGCCAACAGCGCCGTCGTC
>JBDTDW010000254.1:0-2862 GCA_039922855.1 Candidatus Nanopelagicales bacterium
AACGGGGACTCCCGACGCTCGGCCATCAAGCAGGTCGCGTCCGGCCGGTTCGGCGTCACGAGCGAGTATCTCGTCAGCGCCGACGACATCCAGATCAAGATGGCGCAGGGTGCCAAACCGGGCGAGGGCGGGCAGCTGCCGTCCCACAAGGTGTATCCCTGGATCGCCAGGACCCGCCACTCCACGCCGGGTGTGGGCCTGATCTCACCGCCACCGCACCACGACATCTACTCGATCGAGGACCTGGCTCAGCTGATCCACGACCTGAAGAACGCCAACCCGCGGGCTCGGATCCACGTCAAGCTGGTGTCCGAGGTGGGGGTCGGCACCGTCGCTGCCGGTGTCGCGAAGGCGCATGCCGACGTGGTGCTGGTGTCCGGGCACGACGGGGGCACCGGAGCGGCTCCTCTCACCTCGCTCAAGCACGCCGGAACACCCTGGGAGCTGGGCCTGGCCGAGACCCAGCAGACGTTGCTGCTCAACGGTCTTCGCGACCGGATCGTGGTGCAGACAGACGGCCAGCTCAAGACCGGACGGGACGTCGTCGTCGCGGCGCTGCTCGGGGCGGAGGAGTTCGGCTTCGCGACGGCGCCGCTGGTCGTCATGGGCTGCGTCATGATGCGGGTCTGCCACCTCGACACGTGCCCGGTCGGGGTCGCTACCCAGAACCCGGTGCTTCGGGAGAGGTTCACCGGGCAGCCCGAGTTCGTGGAGAACTTCTTCACGTTCATCGCCGAGCAAGTGCGAGAGCTATTGGCACAGCTTGGTTTTCGGACCCTCGGCGAAGCGGTCGGGCAGGTCGAGTGCCTCGACACCCGTGTGGCCGTGGCGCACTGGAAGGCGGCGGGCTTGGACCTCGCCCCGATCCTGCACCTGCCCGAGCTGGCACCGGGTCAAGCACGTCGCAACGTCGTCGCGCAGGACCATGGGCTCGCGCAGGCACTGGACAACGAGCTGATCGAGCTGTGCCGGCCCGCGATCGATGCGGGAGAGCCGGTACGAGCCGTACTGGCGGTGCGCAACGTGAACCGGACGGTCGGCACGATGCTCGGCTCCGTCGTGACCCGGACCCACGGGGCCGCCGGCCTGCCGGACGCCACTATCGACCTGACGTTCCAAGGGTCGGCCGGCCAGTCGTTCGGGGCGTTCCTGCCACCGGGCATCACCCTGCGACTGGAGGGCGACGCCAACGACTACGTAGGCAAGGGACTGTCCGGTGGCCGGGTCGTCGTACGGCCGCCCGAGTCCTCCCTGCTCGTGGCGCAGGAGAACGTCATCGCCGGCAACGTGGTCGGCTATGGCGCGACCAGCGGTGAGCTGTTCTTGCGAGGCCAGGCCGGTGAACGGTTCTGCGTACGCAACTCCGGAGCCACCGCTGTCGTCGAGGGCGTAGGGGACCACGGTTGCGAGTACATGACCGGCGGGCTGGTGCTGGTGCTCGGGCCGACCGGCCGCAACTTCGCGGCCGGCATGTCCGGTGGTGTCGCCTACCTGCTGGACCCACGCCCCGGGCGTACCAACGGCGACCTCGTGGAGGTGCAGGAGCTCAAGGGTTCTGACGTTGCGGTGGTGCTCGACCTGTTGCACCGGCACCTCGAGCACACCGGATCCACCATCGCGGAAGCCCTGCTGGCAGAACCCGCACAGCTGGGCTTTCGGTTCGGCAAGGTCATGCCGCGCGACTACTCACGAGTCCTCGCCGCGATAGCCGACGCCGAGCGCGACGGCCGCGACGTCCCCACCGCGATCATGGAGGCCTCCCATGGCTGACCCCCAGGGCTTCTTGACCACGGGGCGGGAGACCCCGAAACGCCGCCCGGTCGACGTTCGCCTCATGGACTGGCGTGAGGTCTATGAGCCGTATGAGCACGAGCGGTTGGAGAAGCAGGCCGGTCGATGCATGGACTGCGGTATCCCCTTCTGCCACAACGGGTGTCCGCTGGGGAACCTGATACCGGAGTGGAACGACCTGGTGTGGGCGCAGGACTGGCGGGAAGCCTCCGAGCGGCTGCACGCCACGAACAACTTCCCGGAGTTCACCGGGCGGCTGTGCCCTGCCCCGTGCGAGACCGCATGCGTTCTGGGCATCAGCTCCGACCCCGTCACCATCAAGCAGATCGAGGTCGAGATCGCCGACCGAGCCTGGGACGAGGGCTGGCTCACCCCGCAGCCGGCGTCGCGGCAGACCGGCCGGACGGTGGCGGTCGTGGGCTCGGGCCCGGCCGGGCTCGCCGTCGCTCAGCAGCTGGCGCGCGCGGGGCACACCGTCGCGGTCTTCGAGCGTGCCGACCGCATCGGAGGGCTGCTGCGATATGGCATCCCGGAGTTCAAGATGGGCAAGAGACACCTTGACCGCCGACTGGAGCAGCTCGTGGCCGAGGGCGTGAAGTTCCGCGCCGGTATCGACGTCGGGACCGATGTCACCGGCACGGACCTGCGCCGGCGCTACGACGCCGTCGTACTGGCGGTCGGTGCGACGGCGTGGCGGGAGCTGTCGGTACCCGGCCGGGACCTGCCCGGTGTCCATCAGGCGATGGAGTACCTGCCCGGCGCCAACCGTGTGCAGGAGGGCGACCTGCAGCGAGCCCCCATCGACGTGTCCGGGGCGCACGTGGTCATCCTCGGCGGCGGCGACACCGGCGCGGACGCTCTGGGCACCGCCCATCGCCAGGGTGCGGCGTCGGTCACCCAGCTGGAGATCATGGTGGCGCCTCCGCTGCAGCGCCCGCCCGGTCAGCCGTGGCCGACGTACCCGATGACGTACAAGGTGACCGGCGCGCACGAGGAGGGCGGGCAGCGACTGTTCGCTGTGTCGACGGTGGGCTTCGTACCCGGAGCTGATGGCCGGGTCTCGGCACTCGC
>JBDTDW010000255.1:0-4187 GCA_039922855.1 Candidatus Nanopelagicales bacterium
CGGCTGTTCGGCGCCATCACCGTCGGCGACGTTGCCGAGGCGATCGCCGCAGCGGGCGGTCCCACCGTCGACAAGCGCAAGGTGCAGATCGCTCAGCCGATCAAGAACGTCGGCACCCACGACGTTACGGTGCGCCTGTTCACCGACGTGGTGGCCCAGGTCAAGCTGGACGTCGTCGCCAGCTAGGTCGTCGCCTCCTCCCCTCATCGATCCTGAGCCGGTTGCGGTTCGGCTCCCACAGCCGAGCGCACCCCATGATCGGCGAAGAAGAAGAGACCGACGCCCATGATCAACGCGACCGGGACCGCACGAACTCGACCACCCCTGGCGCGGCTGACTGCAGCATCGCCAGGACGGCCGGGAAGCTGTCGTCGTAGTAGGGGTCCGGCACGTCCAGGGCCCTGTCGTCCTCGGCCAGGCCCGCCAGGGCCGGGTCGAAGGACCGCAGCAGCCGTACCGCCGCACGCTGGTCGGGGTCCTCGGTGAGCCGGCGCAACGCCGTGAGGTGGCCCCGGTCCAGCGCCAGCACGAGCTCCGGTCCGTCGTTGAACCACTCGGCGGTGAACTGCCGCGCCCGGTGCGCGCCGCCGTCATACCCGTGCCGCGCCAGCGTCGCCAGCGCCCGCGGGTCGGCCGGCTGCCCGAGGTGCCAGCTGCCCGTACCCGCTGAGTCCACCCGGGCCTGGTCCCCGAGCCCGGCGTCCGCAAGAGCGCGGCGCAGCACCAACTCGGCCATCGGCGAGCGACAGATGTTGCCCGAGCACACCACGGTGATACGCATGCCACCCATCCTGCCGCCAGGTATCGCCGTACGCCGCTCTCTGATCATGGGTTGCCGTGCGGTTCCAAGCCCAGAACCGACCTCAAACCTCATGATCAGCGGAGCCGAACGACCTGAACCCCCATGATCAGCCCGGCTCACCGCGGGCGGCCCCGACCGCTCCCACCACCAGCCAGGTGTTGCTGCGCGACCGGCGCCAGAGCAGGACACCTCGTATGACCATGAACCAGGTCAGCGCCCACCACAGACCGACAACACCCAGACCCTGGGCGAGGACCAGCCACGCGGCCGGCAGGAACGCCGCGAACATGAGCGTGCCGGCGCGTGCAAGCCAGCGGCCATCGCCGGCACCGATCAGGATCCCGTCCAGAGCGAACACCGGTCCGGCCAGTGGCTGCTGCACTGCGACGACCAGCAGCGCGGCACCGATCAGTGACTGCACGGTCGCGTCGTGGCTGAACCACTCCGGCAGCCACGGCCGTGCCACCAGCACCACCACGGCCAACCCGATGCCCAGCCAGAAGCCGTGTCGTACCAAGCGTTCGGTGACCTCACGCGCTCCCTCGCGATCCCGGGCGCCGAGGCGCAGCCCCAGCAGGGCCTGCCCGGCGATGGCCAGCGCGTCGGCCGCCAAGGCCAGCAGCATCCACACCTGGAAGCTGACGTGGTAGGCAGCCAGGTCGGCATCGCCGAGCCGCGCTGCCACGGCCACGGCCACGACGAACACCATCCGCAGTGCGAGGGTGCGCCAGAAGAGTGGGACACCGTCGCGAGCCGCACCGAGGATGCCCAGCCCGCTGGGCCGCAGCGGGACGCGGTGCCGGCGCGCGATGCCTACCAGGACCGCGGTGTACGCCGCCGCCTGGACTGTCTCGGCGATGCCGGTCGCCAGCGCGGAGCCGCGGATCCCCCAGCCCAGGCGCAGCACGAACAGCAGGCACAGCAACGTGTTCAGGCTGACCACTACGACGGTGACGACCAGGGTGGTCCGGGTGTCCTGCAGGCCCCGGAGCACCCCGACCCCGGCCATCCCGGCCAGGACGGCCGGCAGCGACCAGCAGATGGCGTGCAGGTACGCGACGGCGTACGGCGCGACGGTGCTCGACACTCCCAGCACGTCGACCAGGGGTGCGGCGGCGGGCCACGCGATCAGTGCCAGCACTGCTCCGATCCCGACCCCCAGAATGATCCCGGACAGGCCATGGCTCACCGCCCCCGACCAGTCGCTGGCACCGACCTTGCGGGCGACGGTCGAGGTCGTCGCGTACGCCAGGAAGATGCACAGCCCCACGATCAGGCTGAACACAGATCCGGCTGCCCCGAGGCCGGCCAGCGATGCGGTCCCCAGCGTGCCTACGACCGAGGCATCAATGAGCAGGTAGAGCGGCTGGGCAACAAGTGCACCGAGGGCGGGGACCGCCAGCGCCCAGATGGCGCGGTCGGTGGCGGTACGGTCGCTGCGCCCCGTCAGCTGACCCACGGCGCACACCCTGCCAGCCGGAGGCCCCTGCCTGTTGCCGTGGTGCGCAAACCCGTCCGTTCAGCTATCGGACACCCAGGGAACCAATCTTTTCTCCCCAGGCTGTGAAGTACATCGGTGCAGGTCAGGACCGTAGCAAACGGACAATTACGACGTTTTCCCATGGTTGTCCACAGCGCTGAGAATCCCCTCATGGCGCGTCGCCCACAGCCTGTCCACAGCCTCGTGCACAGGCTTGGTTGCCCGTCCGTCCACCCGGTCCCTAGCCTTCGGCTCGGTGTCAGACCCCTGGCGTAGACCTGAGGTCGTCCTCGTTCATCCTGCCGAGAGGTCCCTGCCGTGAGTCCTTCCGCGTGAGTGTCGTCGAGCTGCGCGACCCGGCCGGCGGCTATGACGACGACTTCGGTCGCGCCTCGCGCGACCAGGACCGCCTCCCGCCCCAGGACCTCGCCGCCGAGCAGTCGGTGATCGGCGCGATGATGCTCAGCAAGGACGCCATCGCCGACGTCGTGGAGACGATCCGGGAGACGGACTTCTACCGGCCGGCCCACGCGAGCGTATTCGCCGCGATCCTGGACCTCTATGGCCGCGGCGAGCCTGCCGACGCAGTCACCGTTGCCGGTGAGCTGACCCGCACCGGCGAGATCGCCCGGATCGGCGGTGCCCCGTACCTCCATACCCTCGTCGCCAGCGTCCCGACCGCCGCGAACGCCGACTATTACGCCCGCATCGTCCGGGAGCGGGCGATCCTGCGTCGCCTGGTCGAGGCGGGGACCCGGATCACCCAGCTCGCGTACGCCGGCGAGGGTGACGTCGACCAGCTCGTCGACCGGGCGCAGGCCGCCGTCTACGACGTCACCGACAAGCGCACGTCGGAGGACTACCTCCCGATGTCGGAGATCATGCCGGCGACACTCGAGGAGATCGACGCCATCGCCAACCGCGGCGGGGTGCTCGCCGGTGTCCCCACCGGCTTCGCCGACCTCGACCGCTACACCAACGGCCTGCACCCCGGCCAGATGATCGTCATCGCCGCCAGACCAGCGATCGGCAAAAGTACCATCGGACTGGATCTTGCTCGGTCTGCGTCGGTGAAGCATGGGCTCACCAGTGCGATCTTCAGCCTGGAGATGAGTCGTAACGAGATCGCCATGCGGCTGCTGTCCGCCGAGGCCGGGATCGCCCTGAACCACCTGAGGGGCGGCACGATGGGGGAGGCAGACTGGAACAAGCTCGCCCGCAAGATCGGTACGGTGTCAGAAGCGCCGCTGTTCATCGACGACAGCCCGAACCTGACGATGATGGAGATCCGGGCGAAGTGCCGGCGCCTCAAGCAGCGTCACGACCTCCGGCTGGTCGTCATCGACTACCTGCAGCTCATGAGCTCGGGCAAGAAGGTCGAGAGCCGCCAGCAGGAGGTCTCGGAGTTCTCCCGTTCCATCAAGCTGCTCGCCAAGGAGCTCGAGGTACCCGTCGTGGCGATCAGCCAGCTCAACCGTGGCCCGGAGCAGCGCACCGACAAGCGTCCGATGATCAGCGACCTACGCGAATCAGGTTCGATCGAGCAGGATGCCGACATGGTGCTGCTGCTGCACCGCGAAGATGCGTACGAACGTGAGTCGCCGCGTGCCGGCGAGGCCGACATCATCTTGGCCAAGCACCGCAACGGCCCGACGGCCACTGTCACTGTGGCGTTCCAGGGTCACTACTCCCGGTTCGTCGACATGGCCCAGGCCTGAGTTCCCGGCAGACCTCGGCCGAGCACAGATCGGATCTCAGTCCGTTGCCCGGTAGCCCGCCCCCATCCCGGGCGTTCTGGGTACGCTCTGCGGATCCGACGCTACGGTGTCGATCGAGCGACCCAACCTCTGGAGGACTGCATGAGCACGACCCAAGTTCAGCCGGCATCACATGTTCGGCCGGTGG
>JBDTDW010000256.1:0-3172 GCA_039922855.1 Candidatus Nanopelagicales bacterium
GATAAGAACGGTCACTGCCGCAATCTAGGCATAGTGGGCAGTTCGCACGATGTATGCCGATGTGAATCGCTGAACCACATCGGAACACGGGCGACGCTGACGTTCCACCGGTCGTGGGACTGTCGCCTCTCAGCCTTGATGTCGAACGACCTCGGCGAAACCAGTACCAAAACCGACCGTCTCGGATCGCGACGATCGGCCACCTGCGGATGGCGCGGCTCGCGGGAGTGTGGGCGTGGGGCCTCGGCGAAAGCGGTGAGCTGGGCAACGGTGGCACCAGCAGCCGCGACGTGCCTGTTCAGGTGTCCGGACTGACGGAGGTGACCGCGATAGCTGGCTTCGGCAACGGCGGGTTCGCGCTTCGCCCCTGACGACCGTTCAACGCAGCCTGCCGGAGGTCGGAGCCGATGGTCTCGGCTAGTTCGGCCTGACACCAAGCCCGCTCCGCCCTGCCCATCACGGATCCGAGAGCAGGCGGCCCGTACAGTCCGTCTCCGTGCCCCGCCTGCTCGCCGATGTCACCCCGTTGCGGGTCTCGCCGGAGTTCCGGCGGCTGTGGGCGGCGCTGGGCATCAGCAACGTTGGCCAGCAGATGACCTCGGTTGCGGTCGGTATCCAGGTCTACAACCTGACCGGATCCTCGCTGGCGGTTGGCATGGTGGGACTCTTCCAGCTCGTGCCGCTCGTCGGTTTCGGGCTGTACGGCGGAGCGCTGTCCGACAGTCGCGACCGACGCAAGCTCGGGCTGCTGACCGCCGTCGGGCTGATGTCTGCTCCATCGTTTTGGTGCTGCAGTCGCTGACTGGGCTCGGCTCGGTCGCACTGCTGTACGGGATCGTCGCGGTGCAGTCCGGCTTCTTCGCCGTCGGCAACCCTGCGCGGCAGGCGCTGATCCCTCGCCTGGTCGGGCTCGACCTGCTGCCGGCGGCCAACGCGCTGGGAATGCTCAGCTTTGGGCTCGGCTTCACACTGGGCCCACTGTTGGGCGGGCTCGTGATCGCCGCGACCGGTGGTGAGACCGCGGCGTACGCACTGGACGCCTTCGCGTTCACCGCGACCATGTACGCGATGTGGCGGCTGCGCCCGATGCCGCCGTTGCCCGGGGCGCCGCGGACGGCAGGCTGGGCAAGCGTCGTGGCGGGCATGCAGTTCCTACGCGGGCGCAAGAACCTGCAGATGTCGTTCTACGTCGACATGGCAGCGATGGTGTTCGGCATGCCACGGGCGCTGTTCCCGGCGCTCGCCGCCACGTTCTACCCCGGTACGCCGCTGGCGAAGGCGACCATCGTCGGCTTCTTGTCTGCCGCACCAGCGGTCGGGGCGGTCGTGTCCAGCGCCCTGTCCGGGCCGCTGAGCCATGCCCGCCGCCAGGGGGCGATCACCGTCGGCGCGATCGTGGTGTGGGGGCTCGCGATCGCGGTGTTCGGGTTCGTCCATGACCTGTGGCTGGGCCTGGCGCTGCTGGCTGTGGCCGGCGCGGCCGACAACGTCAGCGCCGTGATGCGCCAGACCATCCTGCAGGCTGCCACCCCCGACGAGTACCGCGGCCGGCTGCAGGGCATCTTCACGGTCGTGGTCGCGGGCGGCCCCCGGCTCGGTGACGTCGAGTCCGGTGGCGTAGCGACCCTTTTCGGTGAAGCTTTCTCGGTGGTGTCCGGAGGGGTCGCCTGCCTGGTGGCCGTCGGAGCGCTGGTCGTGGCCATGCCGCAGTTCCTGCACTACGACGCCCGCCACCCGACGCCCTGACGACCGCCCGCCACTGGCGGGCCGCAGGTCAAGGTGAGCTCGACCCGAGTTCGGCAACCAAGGCGCTCGCGCCCGCTACCACGAGTCCTCCAGCATGCGTGGCTTGCAGGCTGCATAGGCGCCGATCACCATGACCACCACTGCCAGCGACAGCAACGCGAACGGTGCGGCCCACGCCGACGTGACCTGGTGCAGCACCCCGAACAGGACGGGGCCCAGGCACGCCACCGTGTAGCCCAGCCCCTGCGTGAACCCGGACAGGGCGGATGACCCGGCGGGGGTACGTGTCCGCAGGTTGATCATCGTCAGAGACATCGGAAACGTACTAGGGCCGAGACCGGCCAGGACGACCCACAGGATCGTGAGGTGGAGGGGAGCGTAGAGCAGCCCGGCGAACCCGACGAAGAACAGCACCGCGCAACCCACCACGATCGGGAACGGGTTTTCGATCCGCACCACCAGCCCAGGTGCCAGGAGCGCCGCGACAAGACCCATGCCGGAGAAGAGGGCGACCATGCTGCCGCCGAAGGCTGCCGACCCTCCGGTGGACACCAGGATCGTGGGCAGCCAGGTGAAGAACGAATACGTGATGAGCGAGGTCATGCCGAACATCGCCGCCAGCCCCCAGCTGACCGGCGAGCGCCAGACCCGACCGGTCGGGGCCGGTGCCTCGAGCTCGGCCGCCTCACCGCCGGACGCCACAGCGGCATCGTGCAGTCGCGCCAGCGGGCTGTCGGGACGGCGCTCGGCCAGCAGCAGCAACGCCCAGGGGACGGCCGCCACGACCGCCACGATCGTCCAGGAGGCGATGGAGGCGCGCCAGCTGGTGGCATCGGCCAGCGGCACCGCGAGCAGGGCCGGAACCATCGTCCCGAACGTCAGCAGCACGATGTAGATCGTGCTGATCGCTCCTACCCGGTCGCCGAAGTACCGCTTCACCAACGGCGGCAGCACGACGTTTCCCATCCCCATGCCACCGAGCGCGACGAAGGAGAGCAGCAGCAGCGTCAAGGTCTGCTGCGCCATCGCGCGGGTCAGCGTGCCCACGGCCGCGAGCAGCATCGCGAGCAGTGCCGTGCGCTCCAGCCCGATGCGCCGTGCCAGGCCCGGGGTCGCCAGGCCGAACGCGGCGAACGCTGCGGTCGGCAGCATCCCGAAGACACCTGTGGTTGCCGATCCGAAGTCCAGGTCCGCCCCGATCTCGCCGAGCAGTGGGGTGATCGCCGTGACTGCGGTGCGCAGGGTGAACGCGGAGACCACGATCCCGGCCAGGACGAGGGCGCGTCCGGACCAGAACGGACGTGGATGGGCGTCTTCGCTGGCTGCGCTCACCTGTGCCGGAGCGGGCGCGCCGTCACGCCGACTCGATCCAGTCGGCGAGCAGACGGGTCACTACCTGGTCGACGGTGAGCCCGTGGCTCTCGGC
>JBDTDW010000257.1:0-8190 GCA_039922855.1 Candidatus Nanopelagicales bacterium
GGCTGCTCGCGGACAAGCGGGGCGAGCTGGAGGCTGCGCTGGGACTGCTCGAGACCCCGCCGGACAGCACCGGCGCCATCTCGTTCGGCAAGCGGGTCGGGGACGGCACGGCCATGGCGGTCGAGCGGTTCGCGAACGTCGCCGTCCACGACCGGCTGCGCGCCACGCTGGCCGATGTGATCCGGGCGCAGGAGAAGCTGGCGGAAGGTTCCTACGGCGTGTGCGATCGGTGCGGGGAGACCATCGCCGAAGCGCGGCTCGAGGCCCTGCCGTGGGCGACGCTGTGCGTCACCTGCGCGGGACTGCGCTGAATGCGGACACCCTCCGACCCGGACCGCCCAGGATCAGCCAGACTGGGAACAGGCTGCTCGGGATCAGACCTTGCTGAGGCGGTCAGAGCTCGGCGCGACGACGTAGACGTCGCAGCCGGCCCCGGCCTGGACCAGTGCCGGGACGTCACCACCCATCAGGCGAGCCACGGCGCCTCGGTGTCCTGCCCCGATCACGACCACCACCGGACCGGTTAGCGCGACCTGGTCCAGGATCGTGCGAGCGACATCGGCGTGGTCCCCCACGCTCGTGCGTACGACGCCGTCGGCATGCACGCCCAGCGAGCGGAGCTGCTCGATCCGGTCGGACAGGGCGCTCAGGGCCTGCGCAGCGGACTCCAGCTCCACGGCGTCCTCGGCCATGACGTCGACCTCGCGCACGTGCAGCACGAGGACCGGGACCGCCCGCTCGAGCGCCGCGTGCCCGGCGACGTCGGTGACCTCGAGGGCGGCCGGGGACGAGTCGACGGCCAGCAGGATCGTGCCGGCGCCAGATGGCTGCCGTTCGGTCGCTTCCGCGACGCGGGACGCCTCGTTGTCGAGGCCGCCCAACGTGGCGCGTCCGATGTACAGCGTCAGCAGAGCGAAAAGGACACCGACCGTGCCGACGACGTAAGGGACGTGGTCGTTGTACGTGTCCGACAGCGTGCCTGCCAACCACGGCGCGATGGCGCCACCGATGAAGCGCAGGAAGCTGTAGCCGGCCGAGGCGACCGGGCGCTCGACCGGGGACACCTTCATGACGGCCTCGGTGACCAGAGTGTTGTTCACGCCGAGCAGTGCGCCAGACACGATGACCAGGATCACCAGCGCGGGGACGACAGAGGTGAGGACCGCCATCGCGGCGAGCAGCAGGGCGAACAGTGAGAGCGCCCCGCAGATCCCTGGCAGCGTGCCGAAACGGGCCTGCACCCGCGGCGCGACGAACACCGAGGAGATCGCAAGAGCCAGCCCCCAACCGAAGAACACCAGCCCGAGCTCATGGGCGCCCATCCCCAGAGGGAACGGGGTGAATGCCAGCAAGGTGAAGAAGCCGAAGTTGTAGAACAACGCCGTCAGGCCCATCGTGAGCAGACCTCGGTGGCGCAGCGCCTTGAGCGGGTCCAGGACGCTGATGCGCTTGGCGGGTAAGGGAGTCTTGGGCAGCATGACCAGGATCGCGACGAAGCCGACGGCCATGAGGGTCGCAGTGCCGAAGAACGATGCCCGCCACGAGATCCCGCCGAGGAATCCACCCAGCAGGGGTCCGGTCGCGATGCCGATGCCCAGTGCCGCCTCGTACAAGATGATCGCGGAGGCGACCCCGCCGCTGGCCGCACCGACGATGGTGGCCAACGCGGTGGCGATGAACAACGCGTTGCCCAAGCCCCAGCCGGCGCGGAACCCGACGATCTGCCCGATGGTGCTGGAAGCGCCGGCAAGTCCCGCGAACAGCACGACGAATGTAAGGCCGAGCAGCAAGGTGCGCTTGGCGCCGATGCGGCTCGAGACGAAGCCGGTGATCAACATCGCGAGCCCGGTGACCGCCATGTAGCTGGTGAACAGCAGCTCGACCTGCGCCTTGTTGGCATGCAGCTCAGCACCGATGGCCGGCAGGATCGGGTCGACAAGTCCGATGCCCATGAACGCGATCACCGAGGCGAACGCGACGGCCCACACCGCCCGCGGTTGTTGCAGGATGCTCGGGGAGGAGCTCGGCGCGCTCATGGTGTGGGTCCTTTCGAGCCGGCTTCCCGGCAGGTGTCGATCACTTCTGGATGCGAAGGCCGTCGAGGGCGTCGGCGAGCCGGGCGAGCGCAGGGGTCGCCGCGGCGATCGCGTCGCGGTCGCTCTCGTCGAGATGGTCGAGGCCGGCAACGAGCAGCGCAGAGCGAGACGCGACGAGGGAGTCCAGGACGGCCCTGCCCTGGGCGGTCAGCTCGGCACGCACGGCGCGACCGTCCCCGGCGTCGATGGTCCGCACGATGCGGCCCTGTTCGGCGAGCCGATGCAGTTGTTGGGTCATGGTCGGCTGTGACACCTGCAGCGCCGCGGCCAGATCGGTGACCCGTGAGGGACCTCGGTCGCGGAGCTGGGCGAGCACACGGACCGCAGGTACGGACGCACCCTGGTCCACCAGATGCTCCCGCAGACGTGCGAACAGTCGCGTCACCGCGGAGTTCAGCAGGTCCGGCTTTACTGTCGTGAGGGTCCGCACTTCCATAGCCACACTATATAGGCAGGCTATGTAATATCTCAAGTCATGTCGCAGGCCGATCCCGGCAGGGGGGCGCGGGGGTCAGTCCGTCGGAACCTGTGGTGGCACCAGTCCCGCCGTAGGGGCCAGGTGCCCGTGCTTCTCGGCGCGGGCGAAGGACGCGACGATCTCGGCCTCGGCCTCCGTGCGCCCGGTCCACGTCGCGCCTTCGACACTCTTGCCGGGCTCGAGGTCCTTGTAGACCTCGAAGAAGTGCTGGATCTCGAGCCGGTCGAACTCCGGCATGTGATGGATGTCGCGGATGTGCTCGACGCGCGGGTCACCGGCCGGTACGCACATGACCTTGTCGTCGCCGCCGGCCTCGTCGGTCATCCGGAACATCCCGATCGCCCGGCACTTGATCAGGCAGCCCGGGAACGTTGGCTCGTCGAGGATCACCATCGCATCGAGCGGGTCGCCGTCCTGTCCCAGCGTCCCCTCGATGAACCCGTAGTCGTGGGGGTAGCGGGTGGAGGTGAAGAGCATCCGGTCCAGGCGGATCCGGCCGCTGGCGTGATCCACCTCGTACTTGTTGCGCTGTCCGGCTGGGATCTCGATGGTGACGTCGAACTCCACGACGTGCCCTTCTCGTGTACCGGACGGCGGCGCTCGCACCCCGACCGACGGTCCGATGACGCACAGGTGCGTGCCTTAGTCTTTCGCACGCGGCCGGTGGCGGCAGACAGTCTGCCCCACGCCGTGCCCGGCACCAGCTCCCGCGCCGGTACCGAACCCCTGGAAGGCGGCAGCGTGGTCGCCGTGCCTGGCCGGATCCTCGCTGCCGCCGCGGCGACGGTCGCACTCCTCGCGGCTGTGTCAGCCGGGCCCGCGGTAGCGGCGCCGTCTGCCCCGCCTGGCGTCGCCGTCGTGGCGCCACCGGTGCCCCCGCTGCAGGTGCTGCCCGCAACCACCGTCACCGGCAGCACCGTGGTCGCGCCGATGGCTGCTGCCCTCGCGGCGACGTTGACCCCGCTGCTGCGCTCGCCGGCCCTGGGATCGGATGCGTCGCTGTCGGTCGTTGACCCGGCCACCGGAGCGGTTGTGTACGAGTCGTTCGGGGGGCGACCGCAGCCACCGGCCAGCACGCTGAAGGTGCTCACCGCCGCAACCGCGTTGCGGTTGCTCGGGCCCGACACCCGGCTGAGCACTCGCGTGGTCCTTGCCGGCCCGGGGCGCATCGTGCTGGTGGGAGGCGGCGACCCGAGCCTGACCAGGCGGCCCGCCGGCGCGAGCTCGTCACCTCCAGGTCAGCGCTTCGCTGTGGCCAGCCTCGACGGGCTTGCCGCCCGTACCGTGGCGGCGCTGTCTGCTAGCCGGACGACGACGGTGTCCCTCGACTTCGACGACTCCCTGTTCGGTGGGCCGCGGACGGCTCCGGGATGGCCGGTGTCGTACGTGGCCACTGGCGTCGTCTCGCCGGTCGATGCCCTGTCAGCAGACGGCGGGCAGGTCGCCGCTGGTGCAGTGACTCGCAGCGCCGACCCCGGGCTGGCCGCCGCGACCTACTTCGCGCGACGGCTGGCTGCGGCGGGCATCAAGGTCGCCGGCACGCCGGCGCGTACGACCGCGCCCACCATCTCGCCCGCCCCCGCGCCGACGAGCGCTCCCAGCACCGCGACCGCTCCGACCACCGCGCCGAAGGTGTTGGCGGCCGTGTGGTCCCCGACCGTCGCCGACCTTGTCGAGCAGATGCTCACGGTGTCGGACGACGACACGGCCGAGACGTTCGCGCACCTGTGTGGTGCCAAGGAGAGCGGTTTCCCGGGGACGTTCGCCAACGGGGCGACCGCGATGCTCAACACGCTGACCGGGCTGGGCGTGTCCACGGTCGGGGTGACCCTCCGAGACGGCAGCGGGCTCTCACTGCTGGATGAGGTGCCCGCCTCCACGCTCGCCACCACGGTCGCCGCGATCGCCGTGCCCGGTCAGCGCACCCTGGCCGCCTGGCCGGCGCTGACCGGCATGCCAGTCGCCGGAGCCACAGGCACCCTCACGGACCGCTTCACCGGGAACGCTGCCGGCGGACGGGGGGTGGTCCGGGCCAAGACCGGCACGTTGACAGGTGTCGTGACGCTGGCCGGCACCGTACGTACCGCCCAGGGCCAACTTCTCGCGTTCGCGGTGATGGCGGACCGCGTCGTCGTCAAGGTTGCGGCCCAGCATCAGGTCGACCGGATCGCGGCTGCTCTCGTCGGCTGAGCACCATCGTCGCACAGCGAATTCGTGTGGCTACGGTACGTTATTGGTGTGGGAAGACCCCGTCGGGACGACGCGGACATCACTGGCGCGGCGTTGCACCGACTGAGGCGTGCGTCCTGGCAGGGTTGCCGGGAGATGAACAACGGGCAGCCTGTCGGTACCTCGAGGGGAACCCGATCGTGATCAACATACGGCTCCAACGGCGTACCTCCGCGGTGGCGACTGCGGTGCTTCTCGTCTCCGGAGTGGTTGTGATCGCGGCGGCGCCTGCTGCGCAGGCGGCGGGTGCGTCCATCGCGCTGGCGAAGTCGGCGACGGCTTCCGCCTTGCCGGGAGCGCCGATCAGCTACCGCCTCACGGCCACGAACCCCGGCACGGCGACGGAGTACAACCTCTCGTTGAGCGACGTGTTGCCCGTCGGCGTCTCGTACCAGGCCGGCTCGTCCCTGCCCGTCGGGGCAGGTGAGCCGGTCGTCCGCTCGATCGGCACGCCACCTGGCACCCAGCAGGTGCTGGTCTGGCAGAACATCGCCGACCTGTCGGTCGGGGGCACCTACCAGGTGGGATTCCAGGCCGTGCCCGACGCCACGGCGTTCCCGGCCGGTGCGACGGTGACGAATGCCGCGAGCGCTTACACCAACACGGACCCCCGGATGACCCCGACGTTCGACTCCTCGGGCACCGTCACGCCGGGGACCTACACCGAGACCGCCACGAGCGCCCCCGCGACCACCTCGGTCGTCCCCATCACGATCGCGAAGTCCGAGCCCAGCCCGGAGGGGGAGCTGGTTCGCGGCGTGCACGACAACACCACGGTCTACACGCTGAAGGTCACGAACAGCAGCCAGGGCACGACCAGCGGGGCACAGGTCACCGACTACCTGCCGGCCGGGCTGGAGTTCCTCGGGTGCGGCGGTGTGGACAACGGCTCCGCACGGGAGTATCCGGGTGCGCCGAGCCTGACGGCGACACCGCTCGTCCCGTCGTGCCTGGCGCCCACGGCCGTGACGACCGTCAACAACCCGGTCGCGGTCCCGGCGTTGCCCGCGGGCGTCTACACCCGTGTCACCTGGTCCCTCGGCGACCTTCCCGGCGGCGCGGTCCAGACCGTCGCGTACCGGGCCGCAGTCCCGATGCTCGCCAACACCATGACGTTCACCGGCGGCACACCCGGCGGCGCTACCGCGCAGGGCGCGAACCTGGACAACAACAACGGTGCCCCCACCCGGGAGACCGCGACGGCGCAGAGCGCGACGAACCAGGCGAGCGTCTCGGGCACCTACCAGGGCAGCTACCTCGGCAGCGCGACGCCCGGCGCCACCCCCGTGTCCGGGTCGACGACCCTGACCCGGACCCTGCAGGACCTTGCGCTCGCCAAGTCCGTCAGTCCGGCCACGTTCGACCAGGGCGGGATCGCGACCTACACGCTGACTCTGCGTGGTAGCGAGTACGTCACCTCGTCCGGGGTGGTGCTGACCGACGTGATCCCCGACGGGCTGTGCCCGCTGGACGACAAGAGCAACTACTCCGTGCCACCCATCGCCACCTGTGCCCCGGCGCCTGGCTTCGCTCCGACCATCAGCGGGTCCTCGACCTCGAGCGTCTCGTTCGCCTCGGTCGCGTACGACGCGAGCTCCGGGTCGTTCACCGTCGTGTTCACCCCCGTCAGCGTCCCGCGGGACGGTGTCGTGGTCATCACCTACCAGGCCCGGATGCGCGGGTCCTACCGCGACGGTGACCCGACCACGGCCGGCGACGCCTACACGAACAAGGTCGCCCTCACCGGCACCACGACCCCGGTGCCCGCGACCGGGGTCATCGGGACCGTGACCGTCCACGACGACTCGCAGTCGACCATCGCCTCGACCGGTCCGTCCGTCACGAAGACCACGTTGCCGAACACGGAGGCCCCGTACCAGTGCGCCGCGACCGGCTACGGCGATTCCACGTCGCTGCCGGCGGCGCAGACGATGTTCCACCAGGGCGATCGCATCTGCTTCCGGCTACGGGTCGACTTCCCTTCGGGCACGAACACCCGGAACCCCATCGTCACCGACTTCCTGCCGGTCGGCACGGCGTACGAAGCCGGCTCGGCCAAGCTCACGGCGAACAACACGGTCCCGTCGGCAGACGTGTCGTTCAACGAGGCTGCTGCCTCGGCCCCGGCAAACCCGGCGAACCCTGCCTGGACTCTCGGAAACACCGTGGGAGCCAACAGGTTCGTCGCGAAGGGCGCAGTCTTCGAGGCGCAGCTCTCGGCGATCGTGACGGGAACGTCGGTCAGTCGAACGATCAACATCACCGACAACCTCATGAAGTTCATGGCGCAGAACAGCGCAGGCGACCCGATCTCACTGCGTGCATTCCAGCCCATCGCCGTCACGCCGACACCGGACGTCAGCGTCCTCAAGGGTGTTCGCAACATCAACGCCAGCAGCCCGGACAACGGGCCGAACGTCGACAACCTGCAGGTGCGCGAGGCTGATGTCGTCACGTTCCGGGTCGACGTGTCGAACAACGGGACGGCCGCGAACGGCACGGCTGTGCCGGTCTTCGGCACCGATGTCTGGGATGTGCTGCCGGCGGGGATCTCCTGCGCGCAGATCTCCACGATCAGCGACTCCGGTGCATGTAATGCGCCCGGCGCGCTCCCCGTGGCGGCGCCTGGACGCAGTGTGATCCGGTGGCAGCTGCCGGCACCGCTCGCCGTCGGTGCGACTCGCACACTCACGTACGACATGACGATCCCCGGTGCTACCAGCGTGTCCACGAACTTCGTGAACAACGTGTCCGTGCGCTCGTTCCAGGCGAACACCAACATCGTGGACGTACCGTCCCGGACGACGACGACCTACTACCCCGCTTCGAACGTCGACACCAGCGTTCCGGTGGTTCAGCAGCGCGCTCCGGTCGCGACCGATCCGTCCAATGTGTTCCTGCCCAGCGTCGCGGTCACCAAGTCGCAGACCACCGCGATCTCCGAGTCGAACAACAACACTGCGGGGCAGGCCACGATCGGCGAGCTCGTGACGTACACGCTCACCGCGACGGTCCCGGCCGGCTCCACCGTCTACGGCGCGCGGTTGACCGACCCGATGCCGACCGGGCTCACCTTCCTGGGCGCGACGGCCGGTTTCTCCGCCACGGGCCTGCCGCCGACGTCATTGCCGCTGCCCGCAGGGGTCACCCTCAACGCCGGGAATGGCACGTTGACCTGGCCGACGACGTACGACAACACCTCCACCACCCCCCAGCTGTTCGCGGTGACGATCACGGCGCGAGTGTCCACGCTGGCCGGCAACGCCAACGGCACGGTCCGCAACAACGTTGCTTCGTTCACCAGCAACACGGCCGCCGCCGGCGGGACCGCGGTGCCCGCCCGCACCGCGTCGACCGGCCTCACCGTCGTCGTACCAGCGCCCACCC
>JBDTDW010000258.1:0-7124 GCA_039922855.1 Candidatus Nanopelagicales bacterium
CCAAGATCTTCCCAAAGGGGCGATCTTGGGAGTTGCGGGCTACTGCGCGAGGTGGCGGACGTGGGCGCTGCTTCGTGCGACCGGCGATCCGCGCTCAGTTGTCGTGGCGGGCTCAGGGGTCCTGGCGGGCTCAGGTGTCCTGGCGGGCTCAGGATCCGTGCGCGGCGACCCGCTGAACGAGGCCGTCGCGAACCTGCGGCCAGTCCTCGCGGGTCACGCTGAACACCGGAGTGTCACGCACCGAGCCGTCCGCGCGGCGCTGGTAGCGGCGCAGCGTGCCTTCGTACCGCGCACCGAGGCGGGCGATCGCCTGCTGCGAGCGGTGGTTGCGGATGTCGGTCTTGAGCTGGACGCGACCCCAGCCGAGCAGGTCGAACGCGTATCCGAGCAGCAACAGCTTGCACTCCGGGTTCACGACGGTCGCCCACACGTCCGGGGCGTACGTCGTTGAGCCGATCTCGCCTCGGGCGTCGTGCGGTGACACCTCGAGGTATGAGGTCGTGCCGACCAGCGCCCCGGCGGGAACGCCGGTCAGGGGTCGGCGCAGCCGTACCGTCCACGGGCACCACGTCGGGTCAGCGAGCTTGCCCCGGACCAGGTGCGCCACGCCCTCGACGTCGCTCGGCCGCCCGGCGACGTGGGCCCAGACCCGGTCGGAGTCGAGGGTGGTGAACAGCTCGAACGCGTCGTGCTCGACGTCGGACACGGTCAGCTCGACGTGGTGCCCGGTCAGGCGGGTGCCCGCCGGCACCGGCCAGGTGTCTTCCGCGGTCGTCGGGTACGGCGGGTCCGCGGGCCTGGGGTCAACTTGCGCGACGAACCGCGGTTGTGTCGGCGTGATCTGCCGGGACATGAGCACGTGGCCGTGGTCGTCGTCGACCCCTGCCGACGGGGTCGGCGCGTCGGTGCCCTCAATGGTGAACCCGATGGAGGTGTGGAAACGCACCGAGGCCTCGTTGACGGTCGACGTGACGCAGCGCAGCCGACTGGCCCCGAGCGCGGCGACCTGCTGCTCGAAGCGCTCGTACAGCATCCGCGCGACTCCCGCGCCGCGCTGGTCGGGGCGTACGCCGACGAAGTGGACGTATGCCTCGTCCGGGCGGTCCTGGGACAGGAACCCGACGAGGAACCCGACGAGCTCACCGTCGTCCTCGGCCACCAGCGACGTACCGGAGAAGTGCTCGAGGAACAGCCTCGAGAGCTGGCCGCTCATCGCGCGGCCGTCCCACCAGTCGTCCACCACCGCGACGATCACCGGGTGATCATCAGGTCGGGCGTTCCGGATCTGCACGCCCACACCCTAGGGCGCACGGACCGGCAATCTCACCGGCACACCTGCCCACCCGGAGCCTCGCGTACCTACGGCACGCGGGGCTGCGCGTAGCGGTTCGGAACGACGTCCTGAGCAGAAATTTTCGACATATCGAGCAGGTTCGCGAGGGCCCCGGTCAACAGCGGGCGCCGGCGCCGGCCCTGGCTCAGGCCAGCAGGTCGTTGACCACGACGGTCTGGTCACGCTCTGGGCCTACCCCGATCGCGGAGATCGGCGCGTTGCAGTGCTGCTGCAGGAACTCGACGTACGCCCGCGCGTTCTTCGGCAGGTCCTCGATCGCTCGCGCGCCGGTGATGTCCTCCGTCCAGCCGGGCAGCATCTCGTAGACCGGCTGTGCGTGGTGGAAACCGGTCTGGGTCATCGGCACCTCGGTGGTCCGCTCGCCGTCGATGTCGTACGCGACGCACACCGGGATACGGTCCCAGCCGGTGAGTACGTCGAGCTTGGTCAGCACGAGATCCGTGATGCCGTTGATGCGCTGCGCGTAGCGTGCGATCGGGACGTCGAACCACCCACAACGACGCGGCCGCCCTGTCGTCGTACCGAACTCGAACCCGATGCGGCGCAACCTTTCTCCGTCCTCGTCGAGCAGCTCGGTCGGGAACGGTCCTTCGCCTACCCGTGTGATGTATGCCTTCGCGATCCCGATCACGTGCGTCAGGGAGCTCGGTGCGATTCCGGCCCCGGTGCAGGCACCCCCAGCGGTCGCACTGGACGAGGTGACGAACGGGTACGTCCCATGGTCGACGTCGAGCATGGTGGCCTGACCGCCTTCGAGCAGCACCACCTCGCCGCGCCGCAGCGCACCGTCGAGGACGAGCGCCGTGTCCGCAATCATCGGACGCATCGCCTCGGCGTGAACGAGCAGCTCAGACACGACCTCGTCGACCGTGACCGCGCGTCGGTTGTAGACCTTGACCAGCAGGTGGTTCTTCTGCTCGAGAGCGCCTTCTACCTTCTGCCGCAGAATCTTCTCATCGAACAGGTCTTGCGCGCGGATGCCGACGCGGGTCATCTTGTCGGCATACGTCGGTCCGATCCCACGACCCGTTGTCCCGATCTTGCGCTTGCCCAGGAAACGTTCGGCCACCTTGTCGAGGGTGCGGTTGTAGGACGGGATGAGGTGCGCGTTCGCACTCATGAGCAGTCGGGACGTGTCCACACCGCGGGCCTGCAGGTCGTCGATCTCGTGGAACAGCACGGTCGGGTCGACCACGACACCGTTGCCGATGACCGGCACCACGCCAGGGGTCAGGATTCCCGAGGGCAGCAGGTGAAGGGCGTACTTCTCGTCCCCGATGACGACGGTGTGCCCGGCGTTGTTGCCACCGTTGAACTTGACGACGTAGTCCACTCGGCGACCGAGCAGGTCGGTCGCCTTGCCCTTGCCCTCGTCACCCCACTGCGCGCCTAGCACTGCGATCGCCGGCATCGCGACTCCCTGGTTGGACGGGCGCGCCCGCGCCGCACCACCATCCAGTGGTGCCACAGGAGCCTACCGGCCGACACAGCACGGAGTTACCAGGACCGAGTCGGGGTGCGGCTCACCTGCCCTCGGGCACGTAGGCATCGGCGGAGCCACAGGAGGTCGAGGACACGGACCGGCACCGGCTGGGCGGAACGCGGTCAACGCCGGCAAAGTTGACCAGCGCGTCAGGACAGCGGCTGCACCGCGACCTGATCGGAGGCGCGGTCAGGTGCCCTCGAGCACATCGGCTGTGGTCCAGGGGTTCGCACAGGAACAGGGTCAGGTGCCCTCGAGCGCGTCAACGCCGACCGGGGAGCTGTCGCTCAGGCCGCGCCGGTCAGGTGCCCTCGAGCGCGTCAGCACCGGCAGGGGAGCTGTCGCGCAGGAACAGGGTGCAGCGGGTGGCTTCCTCTGTCTCGCCGAACGCGGCAGCGCCCCGGGCGAGCGCATGTAGTGCACGCAGGAAACCGCGGTTGGGTTCGTGCTCCCAGGGCACCGGGCCGTGCCCCTTCCATCCGCTGCGCCGCAGCGCGTCCAGCCCCCGGTGGTAGCCCACGCGGGCATACGCGTACGACTCGACAACCCGCCCGGCCGCGTACGCCTCGTCCGCGAGCTGCGCCCAGAGCAGGCAGCTGCCGGGAAACGCCGGCACCACGTCGTACGCCGGCTGGCCCGCCGCCAGTGCCAACCGTGGACCGGAGTCGTCGGGAAGGTACGTCGGCGGTGGCCCACCGAGAAGGTTCGTGTCCATCGGCGTCGTCATGGCGCCCATCTTCCCCCACCCGGACGTCACTGTCCCCATGGTCGAGAATCCGCACGAAACAGCCGCATAGACACCAACGGGGCAGTGACGTCGCGCAGTTCGGCGCCTGTGGATGACTCCACTGCTCACCTCCCGTTCTCGGGCAAACGACCACTGAGACAGTGACGTCCGGGAAAGGCAGGTGCGCGGATCAGGAGCGATGGGGTCAGGACGCGGTTCCGGTGGACCTCAGGTCCTCGCAGGCTTGGACCACGCGAGCAGCCATCCCGGCTTCGGCGGCCTTGCCGTACGCGCGAGGGTCGTACTGCTTCTTGTTGCCGACCTCGCCGTCCACCTTCAGGACCCCGGCGTAGTTCGTGAGCATCCAGTCCGCGATCGGGCGGGTGAAGGCGTACTGCGTGTCCGTGTCCACGTTCATCTTCACGACGCCGTAGTCCAGCGCCTCGCGGATCTCGCTCAGCAGCGACCCCGACCCACCGTGGAACACCAGGTCGAAAGGCTTGTCGCGCCCGTACTTCTGCCCGACCGCATCCTGTATGTCCTTCAGGATCGAGGGGCGCAGCTTGACGTTGCCGGGCTTGTAGACCCCGTGCACGTTGCCGAACGTGGCCGCCACGAGGTACCGCCCGCGCTCCCCGAGCCCGAGCCGCTCGGCCGTGGCCAGACCGTCCTGCGGTGTCGAGTACAGCTTCGCGTCGTGCGTCGCCTCGACCCCGTCCTCCTCTCCGCCGACCACCCCGATCTCGATCTCGAGGACGATGTTCGCGCGGTGGCATTTGTCCAGCATCTCTTCCGCGACGGCGAGGTTCTCCGGCAGCGGCACGGCCGACCCGTCCCACATGTGGGACTGGAAGAGCGGCAGCCGCCCGGCGGCCACCCGCTCGAGCGAGAGGTCGACGAGCGGGCGCAAGAAACCGGCCAGCTTCTCCTTCGGGCAGTGATCGGTGTGCAGCGCGATGTTGACGTCGTACTTCTGCGCGACCACATGGGCGAACTCCGCCAGTGCAACAGCACCGGTGACCATGTCCTTCACCGGCTGCCCCGATGCGAACTCGGCGCCGCCCCACGACACCTGCACGATGCCATCGGACTGCGCTTCGGCGAATCCACGCAACGCGGCCACGATCGTCTGCGAGGACGTGCAGTTGATGGCGGGGTACGCGAACGCCCCTGACTTGGCCCGGTCGAGCATCGCTGCGTACGTCTCAGGTGTGGCGATCGGCATCTGGATGCACTCCTTGCGGTTCGGCGTACTGGACGGACTCCCTGGTTCGCCTCATCCTCGCAGACCCCACCGAGCGCGACCTCGCCTCGGGGCAAGCCGAGCTCAGCCAGGGAGACGGTCCGCGAGGGCCCGACTGGCGATCTGCACGGGGTCCCAGACCGGCGAGAACGGCGGCGCGTACGCCAGGTCGGCCATCGCCAGCTCCCGCGCGGTCATCTGGTTCCACAGTGCCAGCGCCGCGCTGTCGATGCGCTTGGCGGACTCCTCATGTCCCACGATCTGCACCCCGAGCAGCCGCCCGGACACGCTGTCGGCGATGACCTTGACCACCATCGGTGCCGCGCCGGGGAAGTACCCGGCCCGGCTCGTCGACTCCTTCACCGCCGTCACCACGTCGTAGCCGAGGGCGCGGGCCTCGGCCTCGCGCAGACCGGTCCTGGCGATCTGCAGGTCGCACACCTTGGTGATGGCCGTACCCACGACTCCGGGGAACGTGAGCGATCCGCCCCCGAGGTTCGTCCCGGCGACCCGGCCTTGCTTGTTGGCGTGGGTCCCCAACGCGATGTGAACTGACTGCCCGCTGACCCGGTGGTGGACCTGCGTGCAGTCCCCGGCCGCCCACACGCCCTCGCGCACCGACTGACGCTCGTCGGTGAGCAGGCCACCGAACTCTCCCAGGGGCAGTCCAGCCGCGGACGCCAGGCTCGTGGCAGGCCGTACACCGATGCCAAGCACGACGATATCGGTGTCGTACCCACCGTTATCGGTGAGCACACGTCGCGCCCTGCCGTCACCGTCGGTCTCGACACCCACGACGGTCTCGCCGGTGCGGACCTCGACGCCGAGTCCTGTCATTGCCTCGCGGACCAGTGCACCCATGTCCGGGTCCAGGCTGGCCATCGGTTCGGCGGAGCGGCTGATCAGCGTCACCGACAGTCCACGGCGCAGCATCGCCTCGGCCATCTCGACCCCGATGTAGCCACCTCCCACGACGACGGCGCGCCCGCCGGCGGCGACGGACCCGAGCCCTTCGATGACCCGCAGCCCGTCAGCGAGCGTGTGGACCCCCAGCGCGCTGTGGATGCCGGGCAGGTCTGGGCGCACAGGTATCGCACCGGTCGCGAGCACGAGCTGGTCGAACCCGATCCGTGCCGTCGCCCCGTCGTCGGCGCGCGTCAGGACGTGACCGGCGCCAAGGTCGATCCCCGTGCACTCGGTCCCGGTCCGTACGTCGATGCCTCGGCGACGGTGCTCCTCGGGCGAACGCGCGACGAGCTCGTCCGGGCCTTCGACGTCGCCGGCGACCCAGTACGGGATGCCGCAGGCGGAGTAGGAGGTCCACCGTTGCCGCTCCAGCGCCACGATGCTCACGTCGTCCGGGTCCGGGCGCAGTCGGCGCAGCTGGGCGGCCGCGGACATCCCCCCGGCGTCGGCACCTACGACTACCACGCGCTGCGTCACACGTTCACCTTGGCATGGGCCGCCGTGCAGCGGCGTCACCGGCCGCCGGTCCGGTGACGGCACCTGCGCCCCTCACCCTGCGTTGCCACCGCTGGACGCGGTGGGGACGGGCAGCTGGTCGAACACGTGCCGGCGGACCCAGGCGTGCAGCGCGATCGCCGCCGCCGCTCCCGCGTTGATCGAGCGCGTCGAGCCGAACTGCGCGATCGAGAGCACGTCCTGGCATCCCGCGCGCGCCTCGTCCGAGAGCCCAGGGCCCTCCTGGCCCAGCAGCAGGACGCACGCGGCCGGCAGATCGTACGTCTCCAACGCGACAGCACCCGGCAGGTTGTCGATCCCCAGCACCGGCAACGACTTTCCGCCCGCCCAGTCCAGCAGTGACGCGATGTCGGGGTCGTGGTCGACCTGCAGGTACCGGTCGGTCACCATCGCGCCGCGACGGTTCCAGCGTCGGTGCCCGACGATGCGTACCGAGGCGGCGTTGACGGCGTTTGCGGTGCGTACGACCGAGCCGATGTTGAAGTCGTGGGTGAAGTTCTCGATCGCGACGTGGACCGGATGGCATCGGTCGGCCAGGTCCGCCACGATCGCGTCGTGGTGCCAGTAGCGGTACTGGTCGACCACGTTGCGTCTGTCGCCGTCCGCGAGCAGCTGCGGGTCCAGTCTCGGGTCCGCCGGCCACGACCCGGCCCAGGGCCCGACGCCGACCTCCACCGCGCGCTGCTCCTGGACCACGACCGACAGGCTACGGCCGGCACCGAGCGGCGCCGCCGGCTCTCTGCTGTCGGTCCAGCGGTTCGGCGCAGCGCCGCGCAGCAGTTAGCCTCACGGGGTGCCGTACCTGACCGACCTCCCCGCCGCCGTGACCGCACTG
>JBDTDW010000259.1:0-9831 GCA_039922855.1 Candidatus Nanopelagicales bacterium
AGGTACGCCCGGAACGGGATCGGGACCAGTCAGCTTCGCGACGTAGTCTGAGGAGCGTGAGCTCCCCCGCGACCGCGTCCTCCCGGACCGCGACGGCCAAGTCCGCCGCCAAGCTCGCCTCGTCTAAGACTGCGTCTGGGCGGCCCGCCTCGGCCAAGGCCGCGTCGGCCAAGCCCTCTCCTTCGCAAAAGGTCGCTCCTGGGAAGGCGCCTGCGCGCAGCGTCGGTGTCGAGGGGTTCGCCGTCGCGGAGTCCCGTACCGCACTGGTGCGCCGGGCCCGGCGGATGGACCGGATCCTGGCCGACACCTACCCCGGCGCCCACTGCGAGCTCGACTTCACCACCCCGCTCGAGCTGACGGTCGCCACGATCTTGTCCGCGCAGAGCACCGACGTACGGGTCAACCTCACGACTCCGGCCCTCTTCGCGCGATACCCCGACGCGGCCGCGTATGCCGGCGCCGACCGCGGCGAGCTCGAGGAGATGATCCACTCGACCGGCTTCTACCGGAACAAGACGACGTCGTTGATCGGTCTGGGCCAGGCGCTGTGCGAGCGGTTCGGCGGACAGGTGCCGGGCCGTCTCGAGGACCTCGTCACGCTTCCAGGAGTCGGGCGCAAGACCGCGAACGTCATCCTTGGCAACGCGTTCGACGTCCCCGGGATCACCGTCGACACCCACGTCGGGCGGCTCTCGCGCCGGTTCGGCTGGACCGACCAGACCGACCCCGAGCGGGTCGAGCAGGTCCTGATGGACCTCTTCGTCCGACGGGACTGGACGATGGTCAGCCACCGCGTGATCTTCCATGGCCGCCGGTGCTGTCACGCCAAGAAGCCGGCCTGCGGCGCGTGCCCGGTTGCCTTGCTCTGCCCGTCCTACGGTCTGGGTCCGACCGACCCGGTCGTCGCAGCGAAGCTGATCACGTACGGCCCGGGCGCAGGTCCATGACCGGTCGACTCGCGCGCCCGGCGGCGGCGAACATCGCGACCATCGCGACCATGGCAGCGATGCTGCTGATCGCGGGCCTGCTCGCCGGCTGCGGCGCGCAGGACGGCAACGCCGTGGCCGGCCAGCAGCTGGCAGGCGCCACCCAGGCCGACGAGCTGACCCCGGTGAGCGGGGCACCGGCGCCGTCGTCGGCGACGCTGGCGCGGGCCCGGCTCGAGCCCTGCCCCATCAGCGCCACCAGTGCCCCGGTCAGCGGGGGGCTGCCCGACCTGACATTGCCCTGCCTGGGCGGCGGGCCCGCGGTGAACCTGGCTGGGCTGCGCGGGCACCCGATGGTCCTGACCCTCTGGGCGCAGTACTGCGGCCCGTGCCGCGTCGAGCTGCCCGTGTTCGGGCAGGCGGCGCAGGCGGCGCAACGTGCCGGGATGTCGTTGCGGTTCCTCGGTATCGACCTGCTCGAACCACGGCCCGACGCGGCGGTGGCCCTGCTCGCGGACAGCGGGGTCCACTTCCCCTCGGTTCGAGACGACTCCGGCGCGACGCGCGCGTCGCTGAAGTGGATCGGGCCGCCCACCACCGTGTTCGTCCGGGCGGACGGGACGATCGCCTGGACCCAGATCGGGCAGATCCCGGACGCCGCGACGCTGCGCGGGCTGATCCGTACCCACCTCGGCGTGGTGGTGCCCGCATGAGGCCGGCGCACGCCGACCTCGGGCTCTCCCGCGTCGGGATTCCGGCGTGGCTCGATCCGGTGGCGCAGGTGGCCGACGGCGTACGAGGCGACCAGCTCTCCAGCTTCCTGCCTCCTGCGCAAGGGGGCCGGGACTCCGCCGTGCTCATCTTGCTGGGAGGGGACGCGGGCCCCGGGCAGGCGCTGCCCGGCCAGCGACCCGGGGAGGTGCTGCTGATCGCGCGGGCGCGCACCCTGAACAGCCATCCCGGGCAGCCGGCCTTCCCCGGCGGTGCAACGGACCCCGGCGACGAAGGCCCGGTCGGTACGGCGCTGCGCGAAGCGGTCGAGGAGACCGGCCTGGATGCCGCCGGCGTGCAGCCGTTCGCGATGCTTCCGGCCCTGTTCCTGCCGCCGAGCGGCTTCGTCGTGACCCCGGTGCTGGGCTGGTGGCGCGAGCCCTCACCGGTCCGCGCGGTGGACGCGGGGGAGGTCCGCTCGGTGCACCGGGTCACCCTCGACGACCTCGTCGCCCCCACGAACCGGTTCCTGGCCCGGCACCCGAGCGGGTTCGTGGGTCCGGCGTTCCGGGTTCAGGGCCTGTTCGTGTGGGGATTCACCGCGGGGCTGCTGGCCCGGCTCGTGTCGCTTTCCGGGTGGGAGCAGCCCTGGGACCGTTCTGTTGCGGTCGACCTGCCCGACCTCGACGACGTCGAGCTGCCGACGCGGGACCGGTCGTGACCGCAGTGCTCGGGCCCTTCAACATCGTGGACCTGATCCTGATCGCCCTCGCGGTCCTCGCGGCCTGGTCCGGGTGGCGCCAGGGCCTGATCGGCGGGGTCATGTCGTTCGTCGGGTTCGTGGCCGGCGCGATCGCCGGAGTCCTGCTCGCCCCGCACGTGCTGATGTGGGTGGGTGTGACCGGCGTCGTGGGTCTGGCGATCACGGTGGTCGTGGCGCTCGCGCTGGCCGCCCTGGTCAGCTCGCTGCTCGTGGCCGTCGCGCGGCTGGCACGCCGCAAGCTGGTGTGGCGCCCGCTGCGCGCGTTCGACAGTGCCGGCGGCGCGGTGTTCGCCGTGGCCTCCCTCGCCGTGATCGCGTGGCTGCTGGCCAGTGCCCTGGTCGTGCTGCCGAATGCCGGACTGGTCTCCGAGGTCCGCTCATCGCGGGTCCTGGGCGCCATCGACGACACCGTCCCGCAGCAGGCCCGCACCTGGGTCTCCGACCTCGGCCGCATGCTCGACAACACCGGTGGACTGCCCCGGGCGTTCGCCGGCATCGGGGTCGAGCCGATCGTCCCGGTGGCCGCACCGGACCCGGCGCTGCTGGGCGATCCAGCCGTGCGCAGGGCGTGGGGCTCGCTGGTCAAGGTCGAGGGGCAGGCCCCCGGCTGTGGCACCCAGGTCGACGGCTCCGGCTTCGTGTTCGCACCGGACCGGGTCATGACCAACGCCCATGTCGTGGCCGGCACCGACGATCTGAAGGTGCTCGTACGCGGAGTCGGGGCTTCCTACCAGGCCACCGTCGTGTACTTCGACCCTGTCGTGGACGTGGCAGTGCTGGATGTGCCGGGCCTCGACGTGCCCCCACTGGATTTCGCGAGCGCCGCGGCCAGCAGCGGGGCGTCGGCGGTGGTGGCCGGCTTCCCCGGAGGCGGGCCCCTCCAGGCCGGGACGGCACGGGTGCGCGCCGAGCTCACCGCCCGCGGCAAGGACATCTACGGGCAGGGGGACGCCTGGCGCGACGTCTACTCACTTCGCGCCACGGTGCGTCCCGGCAACTCCGGTGGTCCGCTGCTGCGCCCGGACGGCACGGTCTACGGCGTCGTGTTCGCGGCGGCCATCGACGACCCGGAGACCGGCTACGCGCTGACGGCCGGCCAGGTCGCCGACGCGGCCACCGCCGGCCACGACGCCACCGCGGCCGTGGCGGTCGGCTCCTGCCACACTCGCTGACCGCGACGACGGTCGCGGGTCAGCCCAGGTCGGACAGCCACGGCAGCAGCGCCGCGTGGAACGCCTCCGGGACCTCTTCGTGCGGGACGTGGCCGCAGTCGAGGTCGACACGCCGGTAGGACGCGCTGACGTGCTGCTCGGACCCGTCGACGGTGGCCGGCAGGATGGCCGGGTCGAGGCGGCCGTGGACCTGCAGCACGGGCACGGTCACCGGCTCCAGTGCGGCCGCGACGAACCGGCGGCCGTCCCGACGCAAGATCGAGCGCAGGGCCCAGCGGTAGAACTCCAGGGCGCCGTAGGCCGTTCCGGGCAGCAGCATCGCGGAGCGGTACGTCGCCACCTCCTGCGCCGAGGGCCACCCCTCGGTCGCGGACCAGCGTCGCAGGAAGCGTTCCACCTGCTGCGCGTCGTGCGCGGTGAGGCGGCGTTCGGGCACGAGCGGCCACTGGAAACCGACCGCGTACCAGCCGCTTCGGCGCTGGGCGCGTTGGCGCAGCATCGCGGTACGCAGCCGGTCCGGGTGGGCCATCGCGACGGGCACGATGCCGCGTACGACGTCTGCGTGCAGGGCACCCATCGTCCAGGCCAGCAACCCACCGAGGCCGTGCCCGACCACGACCGCGTCGTTCTCGCCCAGCGAGCGGATCACCGCGGCGACGTCCGCGGACAGCGTGAAGGGGTCATACCCGTGGGGTGGACGGTCGCTGCCGCCGTACCCGCGCAGGTCCATCGCCACCACCCGGTATCCGGCACCGGCCAGCACGTGCAACGAGCGGCGCCAGGACCACCAGAACAGCGGGAACCCGTGCAGGAGGACCACCAATGGGCCCGAGCCGGCCTCGACGACGTGGAACCGAGACCCGTTCGCGGAGACGTCGAGGTGGGTCCAGGGGCCGTCGGCGCGGATGACGGCGATCGGGTCCGGCAGCTCGGGCTGCGGCGCATCTGTCATCGACGCTCGCCTGGCCTCGGGTGTTGCAGCGCCGGCTCGTTCGGCGTTGCATGTCGCGCCGCCGGCTCGCCCCCCATGATGGGTCGCGCCGCAAGGTGCTGGGGTCTCACTGCTCCGTGCGGCCGGGCAGCAGCTCCGGGACCTTCTGGAGCTGGGTGATGGAGCGGTCCGGGCCCTTTACCGTCTTGATCCGCCTGCTGCCGACCAGGCCGAGCACGGCCGTGATGATCAGCAGGACCAGGGTCACGATCCCGAACGAGGCCCACAGCGACAGCCCGGCCGCGAACAGTCCGTACGCGATCGTGATCAGCAAGAAGATGATCGCGAGCAGCCCCAGGAATGCGGCGCCCACCAGCATCCCGGAGGACACCGCGACCGTGCGTACGCTCTGGCGCAGCTCGCTCTTGGTCAGCGCGACCTGGTCCTTGAGCAGCAGCGAGAAGTCCTCGGCGAGCCCCCCGACCATGGTCGAGATGCCCTCGTGCTGGTCCGTCCTCTGGATGCTGGTCATGTCCGCAGTCTCCTCGCCGAAGGCCGCCGACCGTCCCGAACGTGCTCGGTCCGCCGAAGGCTTGGTGCAGGTGATCGTACGAGTCCGCCCCACCGGGCGACAACGGCGCTACCGGAGTGCCGCCGGCGTCAGCCCCACCCCGGCGCACCGGCGCACCGGCGCGCCGGCCTAGGAGGCGCCCGCGGCGCCCGAGGGTGAGGCGCCTCCGGCGCCAGGGTCGGGCTGCTGGTAGACGTCCGGGATGCCGTCGTGGTCGACATCGGCGTCCTCCACCTCGGCCAGGGCACGGTAAGCGCGGTTGCGGCGCAGCAGCAGCACCGCGGCCACGGCGGTCGAGACCACCGACGCCGCCAGCACCCCGGTCTTGGCGGAGAGCATCGAGGCGGGGTCCTGGGCGAACCCGAGCTCGCTGATCAGCAGGGAGACGGTGAAACCGATACCGCCGAGCATCCCGACGGTCAGGACGTCGCTCCAGCGCAACGAGGGGCTCAGGGTCGCTCGGGTGAACTTGGCGACCAGCCGGGCGCCGCCGTAGATCCCGATCGGCTTGCCTATCACGAGCCCGACCAGGACGGCGACGGTCACCGGCTCGGTGAGCACCGAGGCACCGACTCCGGTGAGCGTGACTCCTGCGGAGAAGAACGCGAACAGCGGGACGCACAGTGCCGCGGACAGCGGGCTCAGGCGCCGGTCGACACGGTCCGCGGGGCTGCGGGTCTCCCCTGGGTCCGGCACCACCCGGGTGAGCAGTCCCAGGCTGATCCCGGCGAACGTCGCGTGGATCCCGCTGGCGTGCACCAGCGTCCAGGTCGCAAGGACGAGGGGTACGTACACCAGCCACGACCTGACCCGCAGGCGCTGCAGCACGGCGTACGCCACAAGGCAGACGATCGAGGCAAGGAAGGGCGTCAGGGAGAACCCGTGGCTGTAGAACACCGCGATCACCAGGATCGCGCCGAGGTCGTCGACGACGGCCAAGGTCAGCAGGAACGCGCGAAGCGCAACCGGCAATCGCGACCCGACGACGGCCAGCACGGCGAGCGCGAACGCGATGTCGGTCGCCATCGGGATGCCCCAGCCGACCAGCCCGGAGCGGTCCCCCAGGCCCAGGACCGTGAGCGCGTACAGCCCCGCAGGAACGGCCATCCCGCACACGGCGGCGACGGCCGGCAGCGCGGCCCGCGCCGGCTTGGACAACGACCCCACGACCAGCTCGTGCTTGAGCTCGAGGCCGGCGATGAAGAAGAAGACCGCGAGCAGCCCGTCCGCGGCCCAGTCCGACAGCGACAGGTCCAGGTGCAGCGCGGCAGGCCCGACCTGGATCGCGCCGAGGTCGTGGTACGACGCGCTCCACGGGGAGTTGGCCCAGACCAGTGCAAGGACCGCTGCGCCCAGCAGCAGCGCCCCGCCGACGGTCTCTCGACGTAGCGCGTCCAGGACCCAGAGCCGTTCAGAGAGCGGGAGCCGGTCCAGCACCACCTGGCGCTTGTGGTCGGGCAGGCTCATCCCGGCGAGCCTGCCAGACCCTGCGCCGCCGGAGCAGGAAGTGCGTCGCGGTTCGTGCTGCTCACGGCCTCGGCGCGGGGACCGGCGGTGGGATCAGAGGTGCCGGCACCGCCGGGGTGAGGGTGATGAGCAGCCAGACCCGCTTGTGCCCGGCCACCCGGAACAGCCAGCGGGCAGGCCACATGATCGCGAAGTGGGTGCCGTACTTGCCGCGGTGGGCCCTGACCCCGGGCCTGAACTCCGACCGGTCCAGCAGCTCGGCCTCGCCCATGACGTACGACGCGCCGGGCAGCAGCTGACCCGGCCCGTCGCAGGCGGCGACAGCCACCCGCGGGTGGCTCCGGGCGCGCTTGACCTTGCCCGAGTCCCCGAACGTGGAGATGAACAACCGCTGCCCGTCGGTGCTCACCCAGACCGGGGTGTGAACCGCCCGGCCGTCGCGGCGGAATGTGACAAGGTCGATGAACGGCTCGGCCCCCAGCGCTGCTGTCAGCTGTTGGGCCGAAAGGGGCTTACCCTGATCGGCGGACACCCCTCGACTCTGTCACGACCGCAAAGTCGGGTCGGCCCCGCCGCACTCGTCGGGGCCCTGGTGGCTGTCAGACCGGGCATGGCAGGGCCGAACGGAACTCGTGCGGTGCCGCCGCCGTCAGTGCTTGTGGCTCGAACGGGTGCGGCGGCTCATCAGCGCCTGATGGGGGCCGCCGGTTGTCGGAGCACGTGATGGTTCAGGAACGGTGGTGTTGTCGGTGCGGCTTCGGGTCGTGATCCCTGTGGTGATCGTGATCGCGGCGGTGCTAGGGCTGCTGGTCGGGGCCCGGCTGCCCGACAGCTCCAGCCCGGCGCAGGCCGGCAGTACCGGCTCCGGGGCCCAGACCTCTCCCGGAGCCAGCCCGTCGGACTCGGACGGGACCGGGGTCACCACGCCGGGTGCAACGACCCGCAACATCGAGAACTACCCGATCACCAGGCTCGCGCCAGGGCAGAAGCCGCCGCAGTTCGTGATCGTCACGTTCGACGGTGCCTGCAGGCACGAGCTGTTCCAGCGCTACTACAACATCGGGCAGCAGACCAACTCCCGGTTCACGTTCTTCCTGTCGGGCCTGTGCCTCGTGCCCGACCAGATGCGTTTCCAGTACCACCCGCCGCACAAGCCGGCCGGCAGCTCGGCCATCGGCTTCGCCAACCCGGCCTTGGTCAACGGCCGCGTCCAGGACTGGTCGCTGGCGTACACCAGCGGCTACGAGATCGGGACGCACTGGCTGGGCCACTTCTGCGACGCCAACGGGGTCGCAGTCTGGACGTCCGCGGACTGGCAGAGCGAGCTGGACCAGGCGCGCCGGTTCCTGGACCAGTGGGCCGAGGTCAACCGGGGCAACCCCAGCGCCGACCTCTCGCTGAAGCTGTCGTTCGACTCCTCGGTGTGGCACGGCGACAGGACCCCGTGCCTGGCCGGGCGGCGCAGCCAGATGTACCCGGTGTTCGCCAAGGCCGGGTTCACCTACGACGCGTCCAACGGCGGCAACCTGGAGTGGCCGCGGCGCATCCCGGGGTACAAGATGTGGGACTTCCCGCTGCAGACCATCAAGATCCTCGACTGGCCCGGCAACCGGCACAACCTGTCGATGGACTACAACCTTCTCTACGTGCATAACAACGGGGGCGTCACGGCCCCGCCGGCGAAGTGCGCCGCGATGCAGGCGTCGGCGTACGCGTCCTACATGGGCGCGCTGAAGGCCGTCTACAACGGCAACCGGGCCCCGTTCTTCGTCGGGAACCACTTTGAGACGTGGGCCTGCGGTGCGTACGCCAACGCGCTGTCGGAGTTCATCGTCAACTCCCACCAGCAGTTCCCGGGCGTCGAGTTCGTGTCGAACGAGTACCTCGTCAAGTGGTTGGCCGCGCAGAGCCCGGCGGTCATCGCCGAGCTGCAGGCCACCGGCGTGCAGAAGCAGTAGCCGGTCCCGTCGTACGGTGCGCTGGTGACCTCCGACCCGCTCGTGGACCTGGCGGGGCTGCCGGGCGTCGCCGAGGCGGCCGAGCAGGCCCGTGCGGACATCGATGCCCTGCTCTGGGACCGGGGGCTGCGCTCACGGATGGCCGAGGTGGTCGCGGCGTCCCGGCTGCGGGGGGGCTGGGCGTCGGCGGCCATCGACGGCGCGGACGTGCGGCCGGAGTCGCTGCGCTCCGGCGCCGTACCGGACGGGTCCCCGATCGGACGGGTGGTGGCTGCCTCGCTGCTGCTGCAGGAGCAGATCCCGCGGGCCGTGGCCGTCAGCGAGCAGGCCCCGCTGCAGGCGTGGGCGAGCCTGCACTCGGTGGTGGCGCACGGCTTCGTTCCGGACGAGGACCTCGGGCGCCCGCGCCGTGGTGCCACCGCGGACGATCCGCTGCGCCTGGGTCCGGTCCCGCCGGCGCTGGACGCGGCCCGCCGGCTGGAGGCCCTGGGACGGTTGCTGCTGACCTCGACGGCGGCACCGGCGGTGCTGCTGGCGGGCGTGGCTCACGCCGAGCTGCAGGCAGTACGGCCGTTCGCGTGGGGCTCGGGGCTGCTGGCGCGCGCGACAGTGCGGCTGGTGCTCGCCGCTCGCGGTGTCGACCCCGACTCGGTGTGCGTCCCGGAGGCCGGTGTCCTGGCGATGGGTCGGCCCGCGTACGCCCAGGCACTGCGCGGCTACCTCGCCGCCACACCGGAGGGCGTCGGGGCGTGGCTGGTGTTCTCGTGCCGATCCCTGTCGGAGGGGGCGGCAGAGGCGCGCCGCGCCTACGACGCCCTGCCAGCGCTCTGACCAGGGCCGACCGGGACTGACAGGGGCGCGACGGGGCCGCTGAGCAGACACGCGAACGGCGCCCGGCTGGTGCTGGGCGCCGTTGCGGGGCACGTCATTTCGAGTGACCAGAGCGCTCGCGTCATTGTCCGGATCGGGTGCGCTGGTCGCCTTCCCTGACCCGGACACCCGTTACGTGGGTGGCCCGCAGCGTGGGTGCTCGAGTGCCGTGCTCAATCTGTGGCGTACGCCCGAAAGGACGTCGTACCCCTTGTCTAGCAAGGATTGTGAGGCCAAGGAAGGCCTTTCGGGGCTTGACTTTTCGGTGATCTAGGAGAAACAACCCGTACGGTTCACACGTCCCATTGGTTCGAGCGCGCGGTGGGAAGGTCAAGAGCCTGGTGACACAGCGAGGTGAGGGCGTCAAGGACGCTGCGGCTGTCGAGGCTGAGCCGGAAGGGGTACGCCCCCGTGCGTGTCGTGACCTTGGCGCCCAGCGTCGGTGGCGGCAATGTCACGAAC